>PWYW01000105.1 GCA_003567685.1 Gammaproteobacteria bacterium | reverse complement strand
TCATGCCCAGCGGCTGAAACAGGCGATAGGCCAGCAGATCGTCGTAATACTGCCCCGAGACCTGCTCGATAGCCGGGCCAACCAGGGCAAACAACACGTTCTGATAGGTGTAACAAGTGCCCGGCTGGCACATCGGGCTGAGATTGGCAAACTGCGGCAGGATGCGATCGACCGGCTGGTTAGCGTTCAGCAAATTATCGTAGGCGTTGGGGACGATACCGCTGGTGTGGCTTAGCAAGTGCCAGATTTCCAGTTGCGCTGACAGGGCCGGGTCGGCGAACGCCAGTTCCGGCACGAAACGATGTACCGGGTCGTTCCAGTCCAGCCGCCCTTCACGCACCAACAGCGCGGTGAGTTGTGCCGCAAAAGTCTTGGATACCGAGGCAACCCGAAACACCGTGTCGGGCGTGACCGGCTCAGGATTGGCCAGGTCGCGCACGCCGTGAGTGCCCACGTGCACCAACTCCCCATCGCGAATGATCGCCCAGGCAGCGCCAGGCACGCGGTGCTCGGCCAGCACGGACCGAACGTGCTGATCGAAAGCCCGATCCGCCTGCGCCGGCAAGGGCAGCAGGGTGACCAGAGCGGCCAGGCACAGGGACAAAATTGGCAAAGCTTTGCAACGCATTGGCGAATCATGCCATGTTGATGACGTCCAGAGCGAGATTATAGGAACAATTTCGCGCTTTAAACGAGGACGTCCCGACGATGTTGAACATGGATTTCGCGCGCCGCGTGGTGGTTGATACCAGCGCCATGGACTGGACGCCCAGTCCCTCGGGTGGCGTGCTGCGTAAACCACTGGCCCGAGAAGAGGCCGAACGCGGCCATGCGACCAGTATCGTGCGCTACCAACCGGGTGCGCACTTTCCGCGCCACGAACACCCGCTGGGCGAGGAAATCCTGGTGCTGGACGGCACCTTCTCCGACGAGACCGGCGATTATGGTCCGGGTCACTACCTGCGCAACCCGCCGGGCAGCGGCCACGCCCCGTTCAGCGAGGCGGGCTGCACCCTGTTCGTCAAACTGCACCAGTTTCACCCCGATGACCGTCAGACGGTGCGCCTGGATACCCGCCAGGCCCCCTGGCTGCCGGGACAAGGCGGACTGGAAGTGATGCCGCTGCACCAGTTCGGCAGCGAGAACGTCGCGCTGGTGAAATGGCCGGCCGGCGAGGTCTTCAAGCCCCATCGCCACGTGGGCGGCGAAGAAATCCTGGTGCTGGACGGCGAGTTCATCGACGAGCACGGCCGCTACCCGACCGGCAGCTGGCTGCGCAGCCCGCACATGAGCACCCACCACCCGCGGGTCGAGCAAGAAACGGTGATCTGGGTCAAGACCGGCCATCTGCCCGACGTTGTGACCCAATAAAACTCTGACCGATCGCCCAATCCTGAGAGGAGCCCCACCATGTCCACACCAACCCGATCTCTGCTTATCCGGACCCTGATGTTGGGGCTGTTCCTGCTGATCAGCTTTTCGGCTGCCAGCACCGGCTACTTCTTCCCGCCCGGCGAGTGGTATGCCAGCCTTGAGCGGCCTTTTTTCGCCCCGCCCAACTGGCTGTTCGGGCCGGTATGGACGGTGCTTTACATTCTGATTGCCATCGCCGGCTGGCTGCTCTGGCAGCGCCAGGGCCTGTGGTCGGTCGCGATGCGCTGGTGGTGGGCACAAATGCTGCTGAACGCATTGTGGACACCATTGTTTTTCGGATGGAACCTGCTGGGCCTGGCGCTGGTCGAAATGGCCCTGTTGTGGCTGGCTATCGCCATGACCATTCGTTTCGGTTACCGCGTTCGCCCGCTGGCCGCCTGGCTGCTGGCACCCTACCTGGCCTGGGTAAGTTTTGCCTGGGTGTTGAACGCCGGGTTCTGGTGGCTGAATTGATTTCGGTAGCCTGCCGGGCGTTGACGCCGGCACGGGTTACCATTCACACGGGCCTGCGAAAAACCGAACCATGAAGACTCTCCACTGGATAGCCGCCATTTGGCTGATGACCTGCCTGCCCGTCCTGGCCGATACGCTGGACGTGCGGATCGACGGCGTGGACGGTGCCCAGCTGGCCAATGTTCGTGCGCATCTTGGACTGGTGAGGGCGGCCGATCTGGAAGACATTTCGGCCTGGCGACTGCGCCAACTGGCCGATGATGCCCGCGGTGAAATTCGAGAAGCGTTGCGTCCTTTTGGCTTCTACCGCCCACGCATCGAGGTGCGTCTGGAAGAGCCGGAAACCGAGGGCGGCCGCTGGCGTGCCCTGATCAACATCCAGCCTGGCCCGCCGGTCACCATTCGCGAGCTGGATATCCAGATCATCGGCGAAGGCAGCGACGACCCGGACCTGCTGGCATGGCTGGCCGAGTTTCCGCTGACCGAGGGCGGTCGCCTGCTGCACGCCCCGTACGACGACGCCTGGCGAGAGCTGGACCGACTGGCGGTTTCGCACGGCTTCTTCGACGCCCGCTTCCTGCTCCGCCGCATCACCGTCGACCCCGACCGCAACACCGCCAACGTGCGCATTCGCTTTCTGACCGGGCCTCGCTACCGTTTCGGTACACATGACGCCGGAGACACCGTATTCAGCCCAAGGTTGATCAACCGCCTCACCATTGTTGAAGACGGCGAACCGTTCAGTTCGGCACGGCTGGATGAGCAACGCGAAGTGCTGGTGCGCTCCGGCTTTTTTGAGCGCGTCGCCGTTGAAACCGAGCAGGTCCGTGAAGATGCCCGCGTCGACCTGCGCTACCGGCTGGAAGAACGCCCGCCCAACAGCTATCGGGTAACCGCCGGCCTGGGCACCGATACCGGTGCGCGCGTGCAACTGGGCTGGCAACGCCATTATCTGTCGTCACGCGGCAACCGCCTGGACACCGGCTTTGGCGCCCAACAGCGCAACAACGAATTCGTACTCAGAAGCGAATACCAGCATCCGCGCGGCCAGCGACCCGGCGAGTTTCTGACCCTGGGCGGTGTACTT
This sequence comes from Gammaproteobacteria bacterium, assembly GCA_003567685.1. Lineage (GTDB taxonomy): Bacteria > Pseudomonadota > Gammaproteobacteria > Xanthomonadales > Wenzhouxiangellaceae > Wenzhouxiangella. Next base: position 880 of record PWYW01000105.1, on the reverse strand, counting down.
CGTCGCGAACAGGACAACTTCCGCTTCAACGACGAGAGCCGGCGCGAGGCCATTTTCGATTCGTTCAGCGGCAGCCGCGAACAGGCTGAACTGATCGCCGGCCGATTGACCGAGCGCCGGCCCTTCAACAGCCGCTTTGGCGTGATCGAAGAACGCATTTTCGTCAGCGCGCTGAATGAATCCTTCAATGCCTTCCGCGAGGCCCGCTTCAGCTAGGAAAACGAAGCGTTGCTGGCGGCCAACCCGGGCCTGGTCGACGTACTCGAAACCGAAACCAATACCCTCTCGCTGGGTGCGAGCTGGCGCATGCCCAAGCTGCGCGGCTCGGGCTTTTTCGCCGAAGGTCACATCCTGGAGGCCCGCGTACTGGCGGCCGATCAATCACTGGCCTCGGACGTCAGCTTTGCCCAGGCCTACCTGGGTGGCCGCTGGCATCGCATCCTTGGCGACCGCCACAAGATCATTCTGCGTGGCGAAATCGGCTACACCGAGGCAGACACCCGGAAATTCGATCTGAGCCTGGACGAGCGCGAACTGCGTCTCGACATCACCGAGCTGCCGGAACGCTACCGCTTCAAGACCGGCGGCGACCGCACCGTACGTGGCTATGCCTTCGAGACGCTCAGCACCAACCGTAACGGCGGCAACCATATCCTCAGCGGCACGGCTGAATACGAGTACCGCGTTGGCCGCGACTGGTCACTGGCGGCGTTTTTCGATGTCGGCAACGCCTTCAACGACTGGTCCAGCCCGAACCTCAAGCGCGGCGTTGGCGCCGGCTTTCGCTGGTACACGCTGATCGGCCCGGTGCAGCTCGACGTCGCCCAGGCGCTCGACGACGTTGATCGCCCCTGGCGAATCCACTTCACCATCGGGACGC
>PWYW01000004.1 GCA_003567685.1 Gammaproteobacteria bacterium | reverse complement strand
TGCTCCTGCGAATTCCGATGAGGGTCCCGATCATATCAGCCTGTCTGCTGGGGGTATCATGCACGCTGTTTCGCTTGCTGATTTGGACCCTATCGCATGAGCCAGCCTTTTGACCTGAACACGGCCAGTGCCGACCAGGTAGTTGCCGAAGTGCATCGTCGCCAGTGGTTTTATCGTTTCGATCTGCCGGATGGCTCATTCACCGAGCCTTACGTGGCTGAACCCGTGCGGCCTGTGCACGACACCCGCCTGGCGATGATGCGCTCGGTGCTGGAGCCGCTGCTGGCCGAGGGGCCTCTGAGCGCGCTGGACATGGCCTCGCACCAGGGCTGGTTTTCCAGCCATTTGCGCCAGATGGGCTGCGCGCCGGTGACCGGTTTCGAACCGCGCGACAGCCACGTGGCCGATGCCCGCCTGATTACCCGCGCGCTGCAACTGGATCAGGTCGAGTTTGTCCAGACCGATCTGGCCGGACTCGAAAACTCCAGCGTCCAGCCGGCCGACATCGTGCTGTGCATGGGGCTGATTTACCACCTGCAAGACCCGATTGCCGCGATTCGAGCGGCCCACAAGTATTGTCGCAAGGTCTGTCTGATCGAAACCCAGGTGGGCCCGCATCTGGGCGGCATGCTGGATTGGGGCAACTACGAATTCGTCCGGCCGATCAAGGGCTGCTTCAGCATCATCGACGAAACCGATGAAACCCACGCCGGCGAGGCAGCCATTGAGGGCATCTGCCTGGCACCCAGCACGGAGACGCTGTTGTGGATCATGCACAAGGTGGGCTTCCGCGACGTGGCCCTGGTGCCTGTATCGGCCAACGGCTACGAGCAGCTTCGTCACGGCAAGCGCGTGATGGCGGTTGGATGGGTGTGAGAGCGGTCTGCTGCGAGTGGCCAAGGCGTTCGCTGAACCGTTGCCGACATTGATTAGTTGGCAGGAACCTTGCGTCGGCGCTGCTTGGGGGGCTGCGGCTCTGCGGGCTGGCTATTTTCCAGGGCAAATGCCGGTAGCGCTCTGACCTGAAGTTCTGCGCGGAACAACTCGGCCTGATTGAATCTGAACAGACGGGTGAAAAGCACCTCTGGCACATGCTGGCGGCGTATGTTGTAGCGCTCGACGCTGTTGTTATAGCCCTCGCGCATCAGTGCCACTTCGTTTTCCAACGCGACCAGTTGGCGCATCAGCTGGCTGCTGAGGCTGTCCGCCTTCAGTTCGGGATAGGACTCGCGCAGCATGCTCATGCGGCCCAGCAGAAGCTGCTCTGCCATGAGTATCTGGCCGGCGGTTTCAAGGTCGGGATCATAGCGACTGGTCAGGCTGCGCAGTTCGGTCAGCCTGGTTTGCAGTTCGCGCTCGTGCTGCAGGTAGCTTTTGAGCAACTTCTCCAGATTCGGCAACAGTTCGGCACGCTTCTGCAACGAGATCTGGATATTCGACCAGGCCCGGCGCACACGCTGGCGCAGTGCAACCAGGTCGTTGTACATCAGAATCGCCAGGAACAACGCCAGATAAATGATCGGCACCAGCGCGGCAACCAGGAACCCTGCACCGTGCAGCGCACCCAGGCCACCGACACTGGCCAGGGCGAACCCGTTCCCACCATTGACCGCAAAATTCAAGAAAAAGAAGCCATGGTGCGCCTTGCGCACTTTCAGTGCCTGTTCGCTCAAATCAGTGAGGATGAAAGGCGGATTCTCCGCCGTTCGGGGTTTGTCAGCCCGTTTAGGGACAGGCGGCTTCATGTCACCCTGCTGCAAAATCAGCGTCGACTGGGTTTTCGGATCAATGCTGGCCGGGCCCAAGGCGTAAACTTCGGTGCCAGGCCTGAAGGCGTACTCGATGTGGCGAATTCTCCCTTCACGCCGGACCACCGGTTCGCGGTAGATCAGCTCAGCCCCGCGTGGATCAATCGGAAACTGGCCTTCGCGGTCCTTAATGGCGAAGCGACGCAGCTTGTGTTGATCGATGAGCGTCACCCAACGCGCATTCGGCCCGCTGCCGCGACGTTCCTCTTTCACATAACGAAAGATAACGCAAGGCTCGCCGGTGAGCGGGCCGGCCACCGGCTCATCGCCGGGCAGCATTGCCGTATGTCCCTTCAGCTCGGTTATGCCATAAGCCACGCCGGCGCTGGCCGTGGTCGGCAGGTCCTCAATCAGGCGCTTGAGTTTGATCCGACGAAAGCCAATCCACGCGAACCAAGCCGACAGGCCGAGCCCAAGCAGCATGAACGGCAGCGCGACAAGGATCGGGATTTGCGTGCGCTGGGTCAGGACGGTTGAGGGCTGCTCGTCTACCCCCATCACCTGATTGATGCTGGGGAGCGCGGGCAGGTCCATGCTCCGGGCAACGACCCGTTCCGGCCATTGCCTGCCAATGCTTTCGGTGATTTCCATCTGCAACACCACACGATCACGCAGATGCCTCAGGGCCTGGCGCTGTTCAATACTTAGAGACGCGCTGTCGAGTGCCTGTTGCAGCGCTCTCTGGTCTGACCAGTCGCCGGACCAGTGTGCCCCGTTGGCGGCGAGCTGAGTCTGCAGGCGTTCACCCGCCGCACCGAGGTCTCGTTCCAGCCGCTGGTATGCCGAATACAGATCATCCCGGGCCATGCTGTTGGCCAGATGGACAGTGCCGATCACAATGGTCATGCAGAGCACAATCAAATAGACAGCCGTCAGATGCACGCGGAGCAGCCAGCAGGCTGTCAATACCGCGAGGCTGGATAGTGCGGTGCCCAGCCAGATAAGAAACAGCGCCCCGCCGACCATGCCCAGGCGCGCGCTGTTCTCACCCAGTAGCGAAATGATCGGGCGGTACTGTCCTTGGGCCTCAAAGCTGACGGCTGGCTGCTGGCCCCGCTCACTGGCGTGGCCAACGATGAACAGTGTGTCGCCGGGATCAATACGGTATTCCTTGACCCGCGTATCGCCGATGCGCTGGCTGTGGCGGTGTTCAGGGCGAGTGAGCTGCCCCCCGGGCTGGATCAGAATGCGGCCGCTTTCATCCTCAAGGAAGAAATCGGTGACGAAATTATGTTGAGAGCTGACGGTTACCCAACGGCGCTTGCCCTCGGAATTGGTTTCCTGCCGCTGGATCTCGTAACGGTAATACAGCGTTGGTGTGCGGCTGGAAGGCGCAGTAAGCAGCGCGCTGCTCTCGCGCGCAATGCCGCGTAGATGAACTTCTCCGGGTAGAACGGCCGCGGCCAGCGAGCGCGGCGTGCGTTCCAGTTGCCGCAGCTCCTGCAGCTTGGTGAAACCAGTGTTGACCGTGACCCAGGCCAGGGCTGCCAAGGCGCCGGTCGCCAGCAGCAGGGCCAGATCGGGTAGTGGTCGGCGCATTGCAGCCCAGACGTTTGCCAGCATGATCCCTAACCTCCATATCTGATCCCGAGGCCGACGCACGCCCGGCCCGGTTTTCCTGACGTTGCAGCTTCTCTGCTCACGCCCGGGCAAACATGAAATTGGCTTGAAGTTAGGTTGAAATCGCGCGTGATGGCGGTCGACCGTCCGACTATTCCTCGCGGGCAAGTTTTTTCAGGCGGTAGAGCCAGTCGAGCGCGTCGCGCGGGGTGAGTTCGTCCGGGTCGATGTCGTCGACCATGTCGCGCAAGGGGTCGGGAGGGGCCTGGGGAGCATCGCTGGCTGAGGGTTGGCTGAACAACCCCAGTTGCGGTGACTGGGCCTGCGCTGCTTCGTTTTCCAGCCGATTGAGGTGCTTGCGGGCCAGAGGGGGATGCCCAGTCGGAACAACTGCAGTGGCGCTACAGCTACTCGCAAGACTTCCGTACGGCGTTTGGCGTCGGCGGACTGTACCGGGAGGGCCTGACTGAAACCGGGGAACTCGATACCGAG
>PWYW01000039.1 GCA_003567685.1 Gammaproteobacteria bacterium | reverse complement strand
GCGATGCCTGGCGATTGACCGGCGGCTTCTGGAGCCAGACCCTTGAAGAACTGGCCGACCGCCTGTTCCGTGACCGCTTCGAACACGAGTGAGTCGACGCCGCCGAGGCCAAAACCTTCGCGGGGGAGGGCCAGCCAGAGAAGCCCTTGGCTGGCTTGCCTCAGCGGAGCAGCAACAGCACGGTGATCAACACCATCACCAGTCCAACCAGCGGCAGGCGGCGTTCGGCGGTGGTGATGCGTTCCAGCAAGGCCAGGGCGCGATCAGGCGTCCAGTGCCACTGGGGGGCGGCGGGCCACCGGGCGGCCAGAGAGCGACCGGCCCGAAACACCGCCGCCACGCCCGCTTCCAGGCCAACCACTAGGTCACCTTCCGGCAGGGTGACACGACGGTTTTTCAAGAGCTGACGCCAGACGATGACCAGCGTGGCCGCCAGCAGCAGGGGCCAGGTCGAATCCCACAGTTTGGCGAAATCCGGCGGGCTGGCCACGCCCATGGTCATGGCCTGCCACCACGGCAGCACCACGGCGGCCAGCACCAGCAGCGGCCAGGCCGGATGAATGGCCACGTTTCGGTCATTCATTTCGCGGGCCAGGCCGAAGGCTCGCCACATCAGCAGGGCGGTGGCGGTCGACGAGAGACTGACCAGCAGCATGACCAGACCACCCGGCTCGGCCAGGTAGAGCGTGGCCTTGAGCTGGTCCTTGGCGATGAAACCGGTGGTCAATGGCGCGGCAGCCAGCGACACGGCCGGCAGCGCAAACAGGACCAGACGCGACCGGCTGGCACCCGCCTGATTGGCGCAGGCCAGGAACAGCGCCGCCTTGTTCAAGCCGTGGTGCAAGGCCAGCAAACCCAGCATGGCCAGAACCATCTCGCGCTGATCGGGCAGCAGGAACCACAGGGAAAACCCGCACAGCACCAGGCCCATCTGACTGATGGTGGAATAGGCCAGTACGGTCTTGACCCGTTGTTGGGTGAGCCCCAACAGCACGCCGCCGAGCGCCGTAGCCATGCCGAGCCCCAACAGCACAAGGCCCAACCCATTACCATCACCGGCCAGCGGGGCCGCCGGCACCAGCCGCAACCAGCCCAGCAGGCCAGCTTTGACGATAACGCCCGACAGGATGGCGCTGGCCGGCACCGGCGCCACCGGATGAGCCAGCGGCAGCCAGACATGCAGCGGCAAAATGCCCAGCTTGATGGCAAAGCCGAGCAGGAACAGCCAGCCGGCCAGACTGCTTTCCAGCGCCAGCGTGCCTTCGGCCAGCACTACGAATTCGACATTGCCCAGGCGGCCGGCCAGCAGCAGTACACCGGCGAGTATCGCGGCCTCACCGATCAGTGCCAGGACCAGGTAGATTCGCCCGGCCCGCCAGGCCTCGGCCGTGCGCGCATGCACCACCAGCAGATAGGCCGACAATCCCACCATGGCATAGCCCAGGTAGAAGGTGACCACATTGCCGGCCAGCAACAGCAGTTTCATGCCAGCCAGTGCCAGCAGCCAGCCTGTCCAGAATTCCGTCCGCGACTGGCTGACCTTGGCCACCGCCAGCCAGCCCGACAAGCCCCAGGCCACCAGCGTCAGCCACAACAACGGCTGGGCAACGGCGTCCGGGGCCAGGGACAGGCCAACCAGCTGCAAACCCAGGCTCAATTCACCCGGCACCAGCAACACGGGCAACAGCGCCAGCGGCGCAAACGGCGCCAGGCGAAATACCCAGGCACGAAGCCCCGCCGGCCCGCACAACAGCATGGCCAGTAACACCGGCAACAACACCGCAATCAGGCCGCTCATGGAAAGTACTCCGTCACGATATTGGTGACCCAGCTAAGCGGGCTGAGCGCATAGCCGGCAAACAAACCGGCGGCCAGCGACAGCCCCGTCGCCACCAGCACTGGCCCGACCAGACCACCGGCTTCCAGCCCGCTGACCTGAACCTCGTTGGGCCACTCGGCCGGCGGCTCGTGCAGCCAGATCCGCTTGAGCAACGGCAGGAAATAAGCCGCGTTCAGGAGCGTGCTGGCCAGCAGGATCAAGATCACCCAGTCGCGATCCACAGCCACGGCGCCCGCACCCAAATGCCATTTGCTGACAAAACCGGCCACCGGCGGCAGGCCAATCATGCCCAGCGCGGCGATCGAGAAGCTCAGGCTGGTCCACGGCAGGCGACGGCCCATGCCGTCCATCTGCTCGATGGACTTCACGCCCAGCAGATTGGCAAAAATGCCGGCACAGAAAAACAGGGTGATCTTCATCAGGCCCTGGTGGACCAGGTGCACCATGCCGCCGATCGCGGCAATCGGCCCGCCGATGGCGACCCCGAGCGTGATGTAGGACACCTGGCTGACCGTGGAATAGGCCAGCCGCTTCTTGATGTCGGTCTGGAACAGCGCCAGGGTGGAGCCGTAGACGATAGTGAAGCCGGCCAGCAGCAGCAGGGGCAAGTCCAGCCCCAGCGCCTGGACCAGCTCGAAGCCATAGATGTCCTCGACCAGGCGAACCAGACCAAAGGCGCCAGCCTTGACCACGGCCACGGCGTGCAACAGCGCGCTGACCGGCGCCGGGGCGACCATGGCACGCGGCAGCCATGCGTGCAGCGGGAACAGCGCGGCCTTGACGCCAAAACCAATGACCAGCAGCCAGAACACGATCTGCAGGCTGAGCGTCTGATCGATTGCCAGGTCGCTGATGTAGCCGCCGGCAATGAAGTCCTGCCCCCCGGTGAGCTGGTACAGCCAGATGATGCCGACCAGCAGGAACACGCTGGCCCCCAGAGTGTGCATCAGGTAGGTGCGGGCGCCGATAAACGAGGCCCGCTTGCCGTTGTGGATGACCAGGGGCCAGGTGGTCAGCGTGAGCAGTTCGTAGAAGATGAAGAAGGTAAGCAGGTTGCCGGCCATGGCAATGCCCATGGTGGCCGTCACGCACAGGCTGAAGAAACCGAAGAAACGGGCCCGGTCGGTCGAGCGCTCCAGGTAGGCCACGGCATACACCGTGGTGACCAGCCACAGCACCGCCGACAAGGCAGCAAACAGCATGCTGAGCGAGTCGGCGCGCAACTTGAACTCCAGCCCCGGCAGCAGCTGGAAGCTGAACTCAGGCACCGTGCCCTGAGCGACCAGCCAGCTCATCAGCCCCACCAGTACCACTTTGGCCACGGCCGCCAGCAGGTTGAGCGCGGTGCGAAGCACCACGCGCTGCTCGCCAATCACGAAGATCAGGCAGCCGGTCACTGCCGAGACCAGCACCACGTACAGCGGCAGCCAGAACTGCAGGTGCGCCATCATGACGAAGCCTCCAGCGGCCAGGCCTGGCCCAACACCTCAAGAATCGGCGCCGACACAAAACCCGCCGCCAATGCCGCCAGTGCCAACAGCAGACCAATCGCGCTCATCAGTCGCTGGGTCGGGTTGACGGCAATCACCAACTGGCAGTCGATCGGTCGCGCGCAGACCGTGTTCAACACCTTGAACAGATAGCCCGCTGCCAACAGGCCGCCGGCCAGAATCACCACCACCCACAACCAGCCCTGCTGGGCCAGCGCCACGTCCAGCATCATCCACTTGGCGATAAAGCCACCGCTGGGCGGCAGGCCAAGAATGCTGACGCCAGCCAGCGCCAGGGTGAACACATCGACCGGTGCATGCCGATCCGCGCCGCCCAGCTCGTCCACCCGGTCAGTGCCCAGCCGGGCCAGCAGGTTGGCCGCTGCCAGAAACATGGCGGCCTTGGCCAGTCCGTGGCTGAGCAAGTGGTAGGAGGCGGCCTGGAAGGCCAGCGCGCCGGCCAGCGGAAACAGCAGCATCAGGTAGCCCAGCTGGGCCACGGTGGAGTAGGCCACGATCATTTTCAGGCGAGGCTGAACCAGCGCCATGACCGAACCATAAACAAT
>PWYW01000033.1 GCA_003567685.1 Gammaproteobacteria bacterium | reverse complement strand
GATTCGTCAGGAGCCCCCTTCGGGCTTGCCTCTCGGCGTCCGTGGACTGCGATTATCACGACAAGCGCGGCGCTTGATGTAGGGTGGCTACACCGGCGCGCCGACGCCTTGCCACGAACGCCGAGAGACAAGCTGAATGTGGCAATACTTATGCAGGTACTAGTAAGGCCGGCAGATGAAATGGACGATAGAATGGCCGCATTATCACCGTTTGCCCGTGAGCCTGCATCGTGAAACGCATCCTGTCCGGAAAATGCCGGTCGATCAAGTGGTCAAGCCGGGCCATCGGGCCGGTCGCATTGATGCTGCTGGCTGTCGGCACGCTGATGACGTCCAGCCTTCAGGCTTCGGTGCTTCATCGTGGCCTGGGGCCTGAGCCGGATGCGCTGGATATCCACCTGGCCCAAAGCCTGGCTGCCTTGAACGTGCTGCGAGACCTGCATGAGGGGTTGGTCACCTTCGATGCGCGCGCCGAGCTGGTTCCCGGTATTGCTCGCGAATGGTCCTCTGCCGAGGATGGACTGCTGTGGCGATTCGAACTGGATGCCGAGGCACGCTGGTCGGATGGCCAGCCAATCCTGGCCGGGGATCTTGTCGCCAGCTGGCGGCGCGCCCTGTCGCCGGAGACGGCATCGCCGACCGCCGGCATGCTGGACGTGGTGGCCAATGCCCGTGAGGTCCGGCTCGGGCAATTGGCGCCAGAGGCGCTGGGCGTTCGGGCCGTCGGTGACCATCAGCTCGAGGTGCGCCTGCGCCAGCCTACCCCCTGGTTTGCCGAACTGCTCACCCACCCGGTGACTTTTCCCTGGCCGGGCGAGCGGCCGCGCTTCAGCGGGCCATTCATGCTGGAATCGCGGGTGCCGGGCGCGCATGTCCGGCTTGTTCGCAACGATCAGTGGCGCGCGGCCGGCACAGTTGCTCTCGATGGGGTGGTCTGGCACGTCATCGAAGAGCCCAACATCGAGCTGTCTCGCTATCGCGCCGACCAGCTGCACATCACCGAAACCATCCCGCCGGGACGGGTCGAATGGCTGGCCCGCCAGATGGGCGAGGAGCTTCGGATCTCGCCCTATCTCGGCTCGTTCTTCCTGGCCTTCAATACCGCCCGCCCGCCGTTTGAGGATCAGCCGGAACTGCGGCGTGCCTTGAGCCTGGTGATCGATCGCGAGTTGCTCACCGAGCGGGTGCTGGGGGCCGGTGAAGTGCCGGCCTGGGGCTTGATTCCGCCGGGGATGCCCGGCTGGCCCGAGGCGGTTGGCCGGGATAGCGGTACTCGGACCGAGCACATTGCCGAGGCTCAGCGCTTGTATCGGCAGGCTGGCTATGGTCCGCGGCGTCCGCTGACGGTCGAGCTGCGCTTCAATACCTCGCTGGCCCACCGACGGATGGCTGCGGCGGTTGCCGCGATGTGGCGCGAACATCTGGGTGTTCGGACCCGTCAGGTCAATGAGGAATGGAAGGTGTTCGTGGCCAACCGCCGCCAGGGCCGTATTACCGAGGTGGTGCGCGGCGGCTGGATTGCCGATTGGCGCGACGCAGCCAACTTTTTGCAGTTGTTCGAGTCGGATAGTCCTTTGAACTATACCGGCTGGCGCGATGCCGAATTCGACCGCCTGATGGCCGCGGCCGCAGGCAGTGAGGGCGAGGCCCGGCTGGATCATCTGCGCCAGGCCGAAGCGCGGTTGCTCGACCAGCAGGTGATCATTCCGCTGTACTACTATGTTTCCCGTCACCTGGTAAAACCCGAGGTGGCCGGTTTTGAGGATAACGTCATGGATATTCACCTGTCGCGATGGCTGTCGCTGGACTAAGAGCATTATTGGCGCTGAGCGCGGTCGCGCTGCTGGCCGCGTGTGGCGGTTCGCCCGCTGATGGTGAGCCGGCCCCGTCGCGGCTGCCGCAGGTCGTGGAGGTGGTGCTGGACGAGCAAGGGCGCCCGGAGCCGTCACTGCTGGCCGAGCGCCAGGTGCTGCTTAGAGGCAACGGTGAAGAGCCGCAAACGCTGGACCCACATCTGGCCGAGGGTGTGCCGGCGGCCAATATTCTGCGCGATCTTTTCGAGGGCCTGACCACCACGGCACCCGATGGACGCATTATTCCCGGTGCCGCCATTCACTGGGACATTTCCCGTGACGGTCTGACCTATACCTTCTATCTGGACCCGGCCGGTCGCTGGAGCAACGGCGATCCGGTGACGGCGGCTGATTTTGTCTGGTCGTGGCAGCGGGTCGTCGACCCGTCCACCGGCGCGGCCTACGCGCGCATGTTGGCGCCGGTAGTCAATGCCGAGGCGATTTTGTCGGCCGAGCGGCCGCCTGAGGACCTGGGAGTGACCGCCCTCAATGACACCACCTTCCAGGTGCAGCTAAGCAGTCCCACGCCGTATTTTCTTGGTCTGCTCACCCACCCCACCACCTTCCCGGTTCACCAGGCCAGCCTGGAAACCTACGGCTCGGCCCACGTGCGGCCGGGCAACCTGGTGTCCAACGGGGCCTTTGTCCTTGATGACTGGCAGGTGCGCTCGCGTATCGACGTGGTTCGCAACCCGCATTTCCGACTGGTCGACGAGGTGTTGATCGAGCAGGTCACCTTTTTTCCGTTTGAGGACGAGAACACCGAATTCAATCGCTTTCGTGCCGGTGACCTGCACTGGACCTACCAGGTTCCCAGCAACCAGTTCCGCTGGCTGGAACAGAACATGGCCGAGGCGCTCCATGTGTCGCCCTGGTTCGGGACGTATTTCTTTTCCTTCAACCTGACCCGCGAGCCCTTCCGCGACAGTGTCGAGCTGCGCCAGGCCTTGAACCTGGCGATTGACCGCGAGATCCTTACCCAGCGGGTTACCCGCTTTGGCGAGATTCCCACCTTTACCCTGGTGCCGCCGGGCCTGCCTGACTACCAGCCGCCTGAACCGGAGCACGCCGAGTGGACCCAGGCCGAGCGTGAAGCACGGGCCCGCGAGCTGTATGCCCGCGCCGGGTTCTCCGACAGCAACCCGCTGGTGGTGGAGCTGCGCTACAACACCTCGGAAAATCACCGCAAGATTGCCGTCGCGGTGGCCGCCATGTGGAAGCAGACGTTGGGCGTGCAAACGCGCCTGGTCAACGAGGAATTTCGCGTGTTCCTGCAAAACCGGGCCCAGCGCCGGGTTACCCAGGTGTTCCGTTCGGGCTGGATAGGTGATTACCAGGACGCTTTCACCTTCCTTGAGCTGTTTCATTCCGAGCATGGCCGCAACGATGCCGGCTACAACAATCCGCGGTTTGATCGACTGCTGGATCAGATTGCCTCGGAGCGAATTCCATCGCGCCGACGCAACCTGATGGTCGAAGCCGAGCGCATGCTGCTGGCTGATCAGGTCATACTGCCGGTGTTTACTTACGTGACCAAGCGCCTGGTGGACCCGCGCCTGCAGGGCTGGCAGGAGAACGTCATGGACCAGCACCTCAGCCGCCACATGTTTTTGGTGCGCGAGCGTACGGTGGACGTCGCGCCGGCCGAGACCGCCGACGATCAGGAGAACCCGACCGAGGACGAGACTGAATCATGAGTCGCCGCCGATGCTGAACTACTCGCTCAAGCGCCTGGCTTCAGCCATCCCGACGCTGTTTCTGCTGATCACCTTCGCTTTTTTCCTGATCCGCATCGCGCCGGGCGGGCCGTTTGACGGCGAGCGCGCGCTGCCGCCCGACATCGAAGCCAACCTGGCCGCCAAGTACCATCTCGATGAACCGCTGCCAATGCAGTACCTGCGCTACCTGTGGCAGATTGTCCGGCTGGATTTCGGGCCATCGTTTCACTACCTGGACTGGACCGTCAATGACCTGATTGCCCAAGGGGCTCCGGTGTCATTTACCCTGGGAGGCCTGGCCCTGCTGCTGGCCCTGGCCATTGGCATTCCGATAGGCGCCTGGGCCGCGCTGCGCCAGAACCGGCCGGGCGATTACGCCGTCATGAGCATCGCCATGGTGGGTATTTCCATTCCCAATTTTGTCGTCGCGCCGCTGCTGATTCTGCTGTTCGCCATCAGCCTGGGCTGGCTGCCGGCCGGCGGCTGGGAGTTTTCGCCCTCGCGCATGGTGTTGCCGGTGATTACCCTGGCCCTGCCGATGATTGCCTACATCGCCCGCATCACCCGCGGTTCGATGATCGAGGTGCTGCGATCGAGCTTTATCCGGACGGCGCGGGCCAAGGGTCTGCCGGAGAAGGAAATCCTTTTCAACCATGCCCTCAAACCTGCCCTGCTGCCGGTGATCTCCTACCTGGGGCCCGCGGCGGCCGGCATTCTGACCGGTTCGGTGGTGGTCGAGCGCATCTTCACCATCCCGGGCATTGGCAGTTATTTTGTCCAGGGCGCGCTCAACCGGGATTACACCCTGGTGATGGGCGTGGTGATCCTCTACGGCATCCTGATCATCCTGTTTAACTACCTGGTGGATCTGATCTACGCCTGGCTTGACCCGCGCATTCGCTACGACGACCAGGAGGCCGGGGCATGAACGAGAGCGAACGCGATGCCTTCGATCAGGCGCTGGATACCCGTGTCATTCAGGGTCGCTCTCTGTGGGTGGATGCCTGGCACCGGCTGCTGAAAAACCGCGCCGCGCTGGCCAGCCTGCTGGTGCTGGTGGTGATGGTGGCCCTGGTCATCATTGGCCCGATGATGAGCGACTGGGACCATGAAATACCCGATTGGGACAACTACTCCACCCCGCCATCGCTGGAGACCGGCCACCTGTTCGGCACCGATGCGCTGGGCCGGGATCTGTTCGTGCGCACCCTGATCGGCGGGCGAATCTCGCTGCTGGTGGGCATCGTGGCCACCCTGGTTTCATTGCTGATCGGCATCAGTTACGGCGCCATCGCCGGCTATTTCGGCGGACGGGTCGATAACCTGATGATGCGTTTCGTCGACGGCATCTACGCCATGCCGTTCATGTTTTTCGTCATCGTCCTGATGGTGATTTTCGGCCGCAATATCTTTCTGATCTTCGTGGCCATTGGTGCGGTGAACTGGCTGGACATGGCCCGCATCGTGCGCGGCCAGACGCTGAGTCTCAAGAACAAGCCCTTCGTCGAGGCGGCGCGCGCCTGTGGCGCCACCGAAATGCAGATCATTCGTCGTCACATCGTCCCCAACCTGCTTGGCGTCGTGATTGTCTATGTCACCCTGACCATTCCGCAGGTGATCCTGATCGAGAGCTTCCTGAGCTTCCTCGGTCTGGGCGTCCAGGAGCCGCTTACCTCCTGGGGCGCGCTGGTCAATGAAGGGGCCCAGGAACTGGAAACCGCGCCCTGGTCGCTGCTGTTCCCGGCTGGCTTCCTGGCCGCCACCTTGTTTGCCTTCAACTTCCTCGGCGACGGTTTGCGTGATGCGCTGGATCCAAAGGATCGGGTTTAACGATGGAAGGTAAATGGTGAGAGGTAAAAGGTGAGAGGAGACACGATGATGATTGTTACTCGGGGCTGCTGGGCTCTCCAGAGCGTGAAGCGTCCGAGCAGAGGGGAATCGGCGGGATGCCACGGGCTGGTACCCGCTGCCTTTTCCTTTTACCTTTCACCTTTCACCTTTCACCGCTCCTGATGGCCCTCCTCGAAGTTCGCGATTTGTCGGTTTCCTTTTCTACGCCCGACGGCGTGGTACACGCGGTCAACGGCTTAAGTTTCGATCTCGAACCGGGCGAGACCCTGGGGCTGGTCGGCGAGTCAGGCTCGGGCAAGACGCAAACGGCGCTGGCACTGATGGGCTTGCTGGCCGATAACGGCCGGGCCTCCGGCTCGGTGAAGTTTCGCGACCAGGAGTTGCTGGGCATGTCGTCGCGGGAGCTGACCCGGGTGCGTGGCTCGAAGATCTCGATGATCTTCCAGGACCCGATTTCCTCGCTCAACCCCTACCTGAGCATCGGCGACCAGTTGATCGAAGTGCTCACCCATCACCGCTCGCTCAAGCGCAAGGCGGCCCGCGAGCGGGCGGTCGAGATGCTGGAGCGGGTTCGCATTGGCGACCCGCTGGCCCGCATGCGCCAGTTTCCGCATGAACTGTCCGGCGGGATGTGCCAGCGCATCATGATCGCCATGGGCCTGCTCTGCCAGCCCGACCTGCTGATTGCCGACGAGCCGACCACGGCGCTGGACGTGACCGTGCAGTCGCAGATCAACGCGCTGATGGGCGAACTGTCGGAAAAATCCTCGACCGCCATCCTGTTGATCACCCACGATTTGGGCGTGGTTGCCGGCCTGTGTGACCGGGTGATGGTGATGTACGCCGGCCAGGAAATGGAAATGGCGCCGGTTGTTACCTTGTTTGCCGAGCCGGCCCACCCCTACACCGAGGGCTTGTTGAACTCGGTGCCTCGGCTGGATCGCGCCCGCTCGGGCATTCTCAATGCCATTCCCGGCAACCCGCCCAACCTGCTTCAGGTGCCGGCGGGCTGTCCGTTCTCGGCCCGTTGCCGGCATGCCTGGGAAGCCTGCCGCGAGCGCCCGGCCTTTGCCGAGGTCGGGCCCGATCACTACAAGCGTTGCCATCTTGAACGTTTGCCTGAAGCGCCCCCGGAGACTTAAGTAATGCGCCAGCCTGTCCTCAAGGTTCGAGATCTTTCGGTGCATTTCCGGGTGGATGCCGGCCGGCTGTTCCGTCACGATTACCGCACGGTGCGCGCCGTCGATGGTGTAAGTTTCGACGTCATGCCGGCCGAAACGCTGGGAATTGTTGGCGAATCCGGCTGCGGCAAGTCCACACTGGCCCGGGCGCTTCTGGGGCTGGTATCAGCCCAGGGCGGCTCGATCAGTTGGCTGGGTGAGGAGCTGGTCGGCCTGGGTGAGGAAACGATGCGCGGCAAGCGCCGCGAAATCCAGATGATTTTCCAGGACCCTTCCGGCTCGCTTGATCCGCGCATGACGGTTGGCGAAATCGTCGCCGAACCGCTCAAGACCTTTTATCCGTCGATGTCGCGGCTGCAAATTCGCGAACGGGTCCAGGGCATGATGCAGATGGTCGGCCTGTTGCCCGACCAGATTAATCGCTATCCACACGAATTCTCGGGCGGGCAGTGCCAGCGCATTGGCATTGCCCGTGCCCTGGTCGTCAACCCGCGACTGGTGGTGTGTGACGAGCCGGTCTCGGCGCTGGACGTGTCCATCCAGGCCCAGATTGTCAATCTGTTGAAAGACCTGCAAAAAAAGCTGCAGCTGTCGCTGATCTTCATTGCCCACGATTTGTCGGTGGTGCGCCACGTCTCGGACCGGGTCATGGTGATGTATCTGGGCAAGCTGATGGAGCTGGCTGATCGCGACAGCATCTACCTGTCGCCGCGCCACCCCTACACACGGGCGCTGATTGAATCCGTCCCCATTCCCGATCCGGTGCTTGAACGTGAGCGCGCCCGTCGTGTGCTGGACGGCGACATACCCTCGCCGCTCGACCCCCCGCCCGGATGCGTGTTTCATTCACGCTGCCCGCATGCGCGAGACGCATGTCAGGCCGAAGTGCCCGCCGTGGAAACCCTTGAAGACGGTGCCCAGGTGGCTTGTCTGTTTCACCGCGAGCTGGCCGCCCACGGCCCGGCCGTTCAGTCGCCGGATCAGGGCTCGGGGGTGGCCGATTCGTCGAGTGTGTCCGAGACCGATTCCAGCAGCCCCGAGCCTCGATAGTTCAGGACGAAGTACTGTCCGTCGCTGTGCAGCCAGCCGCGTTCGGTCATCTCGAATACCCAGTCCATGATGGTTTCTTCGGCCTGGGCAACCGAACCCTGAGAAGCCAGGGCGACGTACGGCGCCAGTCCGAGCAGCAGGGTTTCGAGCTGACCGCCACCAGTGATCTCGCCCTGGTCGCGCTGGCCGTTCCAGCGTCCTTCCAGGGTCAGCAACTCGCCCAGCCTGGCCTGTTCCAGCTCGAGGGTCAGGCCGCCCTGCACCAGTTGCTGCCAGGCGCCCAGCAGGCCAAGCAGGGCCAGGCGCTCGCTCATCGAATCCGGCGTGGCCAGGAGCAGCTGATCATAAGCCTCGGCGAGCAGGCCCAGGGCGTCGAGTTCAATCGAGCGGATGCTCAAATCCAGCCACAGCGCGCTGTCGGCCGGCCGGGTGTTGTCGAGTTCCAGGCGCAGGTCGAGCTGGCCGAAGCCTTCATGGGTGGTCCAGTCGATATTGAGCTGGCCATAGTCGGCCGCCAGCGAAGCCCCCTGGCCGCCGTTGGCCTCAAGGCCGGCAGAGCCAAGCACCAGATGAACAGCCTGCCCGGGCGAGAGATCGAGCGTCAGGGCGGTTGTACCACTGTTGATCGATACCGGACCGAGCCATTGCGTTGCCGGGCTGGTGACGGTCAGTTGGGTTTGACCGCGCAGCCCGATCCGGCCGTCGAGGTTCAGCTCGGGCAGCCAGGGCGCGAGCCGGCCCTGGCCGACTGACCGCAGCCAGGCCGCCTGGGTGGGCGGCAGGTGCCGCGCCTGGAAATTCATCCGCTGGTCGTCATCCAGCCTGACGGCCAGCTGGCTGTTGAACCAGCCGCGCTCCAGCTGCCACTGGCCATCACCCAGGGATTCTTCCAGCCAGCCAGGCACAGTGCGCTCCACGCTCAGGCCAACCAGGCCGGGCAGAACGACCAGCCAGATGGTCAGCGCCAGCAACAACAATATAATGAGGGTCTTTTTCACGATTCAAGAAGGGTCGGGTGCAACAAGCCGTGATCAAGCCTGATGATGAAAGCCGCCTGCGGCCGCTGCTGGATGAAGGTCTTGAGGGCCTGTCACTGGATCTGAGCGAAGACCAGCGTGAGGCCCTGCTGGCCTACTTGGCACTGCTTCGCCGCTGGAACCAGGCCTACAACCTGACCGCCATTGATGACGGTGCTGAAATGGTAACACGCCACTTGCTGGACAGCCTCAGCATCCTGCCCTGGCTGGACGGCGACCGGGTGCTGGATGCCGGTACCGGTGGCGGCCTGCCCGGCGTTCCGCTGGCCATCGCCTGCCCGGATCGGCGTTTTTGGCTGGTTGACAGCAATGGCAAGAAGGTGCGTTTTCTGCGCCAGGTTCGACGCGAGTTGGGCCTGAACAACATCGAGCCGATGCATTCGCGGCTTGAGCAGCTTGAACTTTCGCCGCCGCCGACCACGGTCACCGCGCGGGCGCTGGCGCCGCTGGAGCGGCTGTTGGCCTGGCATGAGCGCTGGCTGGATCAGGGCGCCCGGCTGCTAGCCATGAAGGCCCGGCTTGGCGAAAGCGAGTGCGCTGCCGTGCCAGCGGCGTACAATGTCGACATCCATGACTTGCAGGTGCCGGGCATTGATGCTCGTCGCTGCCTCGCCGTTTTGAGCAGGAAAGCCGCATGACCAACCATCAAATCCTGGCCGTTGCCAACCAGAAAGGCGGTGTCGGCAAGACAACCACCGCACTCAACCTGGCGGCTGGCCTGGCTGAATTAGAGAAGAAAGTGCTGCTGATCGACATGGACCCGCAGGGCAATGCCAGCACCGGTTCCGGTATTGAGCTGGCCGATGGCCAGGCAACCGTCTGTGAGGTTCTGCTGGGTGAAGCCAACGCCGCCGATGCAGTGGTCAGGGTGGAGAGCATGGGTTACGACCTGATTCCGGCCAACGGTGATCTGACTGCTGCCGAGGTGGGGCTGATGGAGAACGAAGAGCGGGCCCCGGTTCTCAAGCAGGCGCTGGCTGGCCTGCAGGAGCAGTATCAGCATGTCATTATTGACTGCCCCCCGGCCTTGAACGTATTGACCTTGAACGCCTTGACGGCGGCCGATGCGGTGCTGATCCCGATGCAGTGTGAGTACTATGCGCTGGAGGGGCTGACCGCCCTGCTCGATACCATCGGGCAGATCCAGTCGTCGGTCAATCCCGAGTTGGAAATCGAGGGCTTGGTGCGAACCATGTTTGATGTTCGCAATAACTTGTCGGGCGCAGTGTCGCGCCAGCTTCATGAACACTTTGGCGAGAAGCTCTACGGAACGGTTATCCCGCGTAATGTGCGCGTGGCCGAAGCGCCCAGTTTCGGTCAGTCGGTAATTGGCTACGACCCCGAGTCGCGCGGCGCTGTGGCCTACCGCGGTTTGGCGGGTGAGTATTTGCGTCGCCAAGGAGAAAAACGCCCATGAGTCGGAAGGCACCTCTGGGGCGCAACCTCAATGCGCTGCTGAAGAAAACCCGCGCGGCCGACGAGCAGGCTGGCAAGACGCCTTCGGACGCAGTCCTGAAAGATCTGCCGCTGGATGTCATCCAGCCGGGCCGTTATCAGCCCCGCTCGGCAATGGACCCGGACAAGCTCGCTGAACTGTCGGAGTCGATCCGGGCGCAAGGCCTTGTTCAGCCGGTGGTGGTTCGACCGCTGGCCAAGCCGGGACAATACGAGCTGATCGCCGGAGAGCGTCGCTGGCGCGCAACCCGGATGGCCGGAAAGGAGACCATTCCCGCCATTATCCGCGAGGTTGAGGACGAGGCCACCCTTGCGCTGGCGTTGATCGAAAACATCCAGCGCGAAAACTTGAACCCGCTGGAAGAAGCCGTGGCCCTCAAGCGCCTGATCGATGAATTTGACCTGACCCACGGTCAGGCGGCCGAGAGCGTCGGTCGCTCGCGGGCAGCGGTGTCAAATCTCCTTCGGCTCCTGGAACTTGACCCGGAAGTGCGCGAACTGGTCGATCAGCGGCTGATTGACATGGGCCATGCCCGTGCGCTGCTCGGTTTGGCTGGAAGCGACCAGATACGCGCGGCCCGCCAGGTCATCAACCTGGGTTTGTCGGTGCGCCAGACCGAGGCACTTGTCCGGCGCATCAAGGAAGGCGGCAGTGGCCGCCCCGAGCCGGCCAGGGTGGTCGATCCTGATATCAATCGCCTGGAGCAGCAACTCACTGAAACCTTGTGCGCCAAGGTCAACTTTCGGCACTCGTCGAGCGGCAAGGGCCAAATGGTCATCAAGTACACCAGCCTCGAGGAGCTAGAGGGAATCATCGAGCGAATTCGTCGAGGCTGACACCAACGAATTCGCAGGCGCCAGAAGCGCTCCCGGCCAATCTTTTCTGATATACTTCGCGGGATTTGCAGCGCCTGTCGTGTCACGTTGACGTCACACACTGGGTGTCAGCTTTCCAAGCTCATTTGCCAGGCGGGACCGTGAACGAAGCGCAATTCGCCAAGACCATCGCCTGGTTGATGCGGGTGCAAGCCATCCTGATTGCCGTTTGCGGGCTGGTCATGGCGGCGCTCGGTGGTCTGGCCTGGGCCATGGCGGCGCTGCTAGGCGGCGGTTTTGGCCTGTTCCTGACGGCAATTACGGCGCTGCGAGTAGGCCTCGGCCTGAATCAAAAGCCAAAACAGATGGTGCGCGGTTTCTATCGCGCCATGCTGATCAAGTTCCTGCTGGCGGGGATCGGTTTCGTGATCGTTGCCCGATGGTTTCCCGGCTACTTCCTGCCGGTGCTCGCGGGGTACTCGGTCACCATCATGGCTTACTGGCTGGCGATGCGCAAAATGGCGCTGATGCCGGGTTCAACAACGGACAACGAATAGCGGGATTCCTCGAAGACGACCATGGCTAGCGGTAATCAGCAAGTGGAAACCAGTACGGCAGCGGCCGATGCCGCCCTCCAGGCGAGCAACTCATCCGGCTGGTGGGCCGAAACCAAGGCGCGCGCGTCCTACGTCTGGAACGAGCAGGCCGACGCCGGCGCCTACGTCAACCACCACATCACCAACCTGCGCAGTCCCGCAGGCGCTGATCCGATGGATCCTTTCGTGTGGCACCTCGATACCATGATGGTTTCCTGGGTGTTGGGCCTGTTCTTCCTCGGTTTCCTGTACATGGCAGCCCGTCGTGCCACCTCCGGCATTCCCGGCGGCCTGCAGAACTTCGTTGAACTGCTGATTGACTTCGTCGACAACTCGGTCAAGGAAAGCTTCCACGGCCCGCGCCGTTTCGTCGGCCCGCTCGCACTGACCATCTTTGGCGTGGTGCTGCTCTGGAACCTGATGGACCTGGTGCCGGTCGACTACGTGCCGACCATCATGTACATCGTCGGCTTCGACTATTTCCGCATCGTGCCCTCGGCGGACATCAACGCGCCCTTTGGCCTGTCGATAACCGTGCTGGCGCTGATCATCATTTACGGCATCAAGGGCAAGGGTTTCGGTGGCTTTGGCGCCGAAATGTTCACCCACCCGTTTGGCGCCAACCCGCTGCTGTGGATTCCCAACCTCGCGCTGAACGTGGTTGAGATGGTGTCCAAGTCGGTATCGCTGGCGATGCGACTGTTCGGCAACCTGTACGCCGCGGAACTCATATTTGTGTTGATTGCCCTGCTGCCCTGGTGGATTCAATTCATCCCCGGTGGCGCCTGGGCGATCTTCCACATCCTGGTCGTGCCCTTGCAGGCATTCCTGTTCATGACGCTGACGATCGTGTACCTGTCGTTGGCTTATGAAAAACACTAAGTAGACACATCGCTACTTCGCTTTAGCTCAACATCCAAGACACAACTGTAGGAGATTGTTATGGAAGGTATCGAACTGGCCGCACTGCTGGCCCAGATCCAGGCAAACACCGTGATCACCGTTGGCCTGATTTTTGCGTCCGCAGCTCTGGCGACCGGTCTCGGTTTTGCCCTGCTCGGCGGCAAGTTCCTCGAAGGCGCGGCTCGTCAGCCGGAGCTGGCAGGCATGCTTCAGGTTCGCATGTTCATCATCGCCGGTCTGCTTGACGCCCTGTCGATCATCGGCGTGGCCTTTGCTGCCCTGCTGCTGTTCGCCAACCCGCTGCTGGGTGCCGTACAGGCTGCCGCTGGCGCCTGATCGAGGCGATCAATCTCTTCAACCTAATCGACGCAAGGCTGCACTATGCTACCGAGTATCTGGACCCTGATCGGACAGGCGGGCACCTTCCTGGTTTTCGTCTGGGCCGTGATGAAATTCGTCTGGCCGCCCCTGACACAGGCCATGGAAGAGCGCCGGCAGAAAATCGCCGAAGGACTGGCTCACTCCGAGCAGGCCGAGCAGGCCCTCGACAGCGCCCGTCTGGAAGCCGATGACCTGATCCGTGAAGCGCGCCGGAAGGCGGGGGAGATTATTGATCAGGCCAGCAAGCGCGGAACCCAGCTGGTTGAACAGGCCAAGCAGGATGCGTTGGCCGAACGCGACCGCCAGGTGGCAGCAGCCGAAGCCGAGATTCAGCTTGCAACGAACCAGGCACGTGAAGCACTGCGTGAACGGCTGGCCGAGCTGGCCGTCGCCGGTGCAAGCCGGGTGATCGAGAAAGAAATCGACACCAAGGCGCATCGTGATCTGCTCGACAAGCTGGCTGCGGAACTGTAAGCGATGTTGAACCGGACGACACTGGCAAGACCCTACGCGCGAGCCGCCTTCCTGGCGGCTCGTGAAGAAGGCGCACTGGCTCGCTGGAGCGAACAGCTTGCCGTGCTCGCCGCGGTGGTGTCGGATGAGCAGGTCCAACCCCTGCTCACCGATCCCCGCATCAACCGGGAAGACCTGCTGGCCATGTTCAACGACGTCGCCGGCGGCGAACTGGGCGAGGATGTGCGGAATTTCCTGCAGATCCTGGCCGACAACGGTCGGCTCTCGCTGCTGCCCGATGTGTTCGCACAGTACGAATTCCTCCGGCGCGAGATTGAACAGCGAATCCAGGTTCGCGTGACCTCGGCCCAGCCAATGAGCGATGAAGAAAGCGCCAGTTTGGCCGCGAAGCTGAAAGCGCGTTACGGTCGCGAAGTTGACCTGGATATCGAGGTGGATGCGCACCTGATCGGTGGTGCCGTTATCCGCGCCGGTGACGAAGTGATCGACGGCAGCGTTCGCGGGCGTCTTGAACGCCTGGCCCGTCAGGTCGCCGTCTGACTAATCGAAAAAGACAAGTTTCCCAAGGACTGCAAGCATGCAACAGACCCTCAACCCCACCGAAATTTCCGAACTGATTCGCAAGCGCGTCGAACAGTTCAAGGTCTCTTCCGAGGCGCGGACCGAAGGCATGGTCGTCAGCGTATCGGACGGCATTTGCCGACTGCACGGCCTGGCCGATGCCATGCAGGGGGAAATGATCGAATTCCCCGGTGATACGTACGGATTGGCGCTTAACCTCGAGCGTGATTCGGTGGGCGCGGTGGTCATGGGCGACTACACGCACATCAAGGAAGGCGACACCGTTCGCTGCACCGGTCGCATTCTCGAAGTGCCGGTGGGTGAAGGCCTGCTCGGCCGCGTCGTCGACGCACTGGGCAACCCGATTGACGGCAAGGGCCCGATCGAGAGCGCCGGCTTCGAGCCGATCGAAAAAATCGCCCCGGGCGTGATTACCCGCCAGAGCGTCGACCAGCCGGTTCAGACCGGCCTGAAATCCATCGACGCCATGGTGCCGATCGGCCGCGGCCAGCGTGAGCTGGTCATCGGTGACCGCCAGACCGGCAAGACCGCCGTGGCCATTGATGCGATCATCAACCAGAAGGGCACCGGCATCAAATGCATCTACGTCGCCGTCGGCCAGAAGGCCTCGTCGGTGGCCAACGTGGTGCGCAAGCTCGAAGAGCACGGCGCCATGGACCACACCATCATCGTCGCGGCCAACGCCGCCGAATCGGCCGCGCTCCAGTACATTGCGCCGTATTCCGGTTGCGCCATGGGTGAATACTTCCGCGACCGAGGCGAAGACGCGCTGATCGTGTATGACGATCTGTCCAAGCAGGCTGTCGCCTATCGCCAGGTTTCCCTGCTGCTGCGTCGTCCGCCGGGCCGTGAAGCCTTCCCCGGTGACGTGTTCTATCTCCACTCCCGTCTGCTCGAGCGCGCCGCGCGCGTCAACGCCGACTATGTGGAAAAAATGACCAATGGCGAAGTCAAGGGCAAAACCGGTTCGTTGACTGCGCTGCCGATTATCGAAACCCAGGCTGGTGATGTCTCGGCCTTCGTTCCGACCAACGTGATCTCGATCACCGATGGCCAGATCTTCTTGGAAACCGACCTGTTCAACGCCGGTATTCGTCCGGCCATCAACGCGGGCCTGTCGGTCTCGCGCGTCGGTGGTGCCGCCCAGACCAAGATCATCAAGAAGCTTGGCGGTGGTGTCCGTCTGGCGCTGGCCCAGTATCGCGAACTGGCGGCCTTCTCGCAGTTCGCCTCGGATCTTGACGAAGCCACCCGCAAGCAGCTCGAGCGCGGCCAGCGCATCACCGAGCTGATGAAGCAGCCGCAGTACTCGCCGATGTCGGTCGCCGAAATGGCTTTCAGTCTGTATGCCGGCAACGAAGGCTATCTGGACGACCTGCCGCTGAACAAGGTGGTGGATTTCGAAAAGGCCATGCTGGACTTCCTGAGAAACACCCAGCAGGCGCTGCTCGAAAAGATCAACGCCAGCGGCGATTACAACGATGAGATTGCCGGCGAAATGAAAGTCGCCCTGGACGAGTTCAAGTCCAGCGGCAGCTGGTAAGTCGAGCCGGAATCAAGCCGGGCATTGGCCAAGCAAGTGAACCAAGGCAGTGAATAAATGAGTGGATCCAAGGAAATCGTCGGCAAGATCAAGAGCGTCCAGAACACTCGCAAGGTGACGCGTGCGCTGGAAATGGTCTCTGCCAGCAAGATCCGCAAGGCCCAGGACATGATGCAGTCGGCTCGTCCGTACGCCCGGATGATGCGCCAGATCATCGGTCACCTGGCCCATGCCAACCTGGAAAACCCGCACCCGTTCACCGTCGAGCGCGAGGAAATAAAGCGGGTTGGCTACATCGTGATCGCCACCGACCGTGGCCTTTGCGGCGGCTTGAACAACAACATGTTCCGTAATTTGCTGCGCGAATTCCGCCAGTGGCAGGAGCAGGGCGTTGAGGTCACCACGGTGATCGTCGGGCGCAAGGCAGCCCAGTTCTTCCGTCGCCTGAAGGTGCATATCAGCGCCAGCACCCAGGATCTGGGCGAGCGCCCGCGGCTGGAAGACCTGATCGGTGCGGTCAAGGTGGTACTGGATGATTACCGCGAGGAGCGTCTGGACCGGCTGTATCTGAGCTACAACCACTTCGTCAACACCATGACGCAGAAGGCAACGGTCGAGCAGTTGCTGCCCATCCCGGCTTCGCAGGAAGAAGAGCAGCTCAAGAACTACTGGGATTACATCTATGAGCCCAGTGCCGAAGACTTGCTGGACGACCTGCTGGTGCGTTACCTGGAATCGGTGATTTACCAGGCTACCCTGGAAAACCTGGCCAGCGAACATGCGGCGCGCATGGTGGCGATGAAGAGCGCCTCGGACAATGCCAGCAACCTGATCGACGACCTCCGGCTGGTCTACAACAAGGCCCGCCAGGCCGCGATTACGCAGGAAATCTCCGAGATCGTTGGCGGCGCCGCGGCGGTATAGCTGGTTGGTAAAAGGTAATAGGTGAAAGGTTAAAGGTTAAAGGTTAAGGGTGACGTTGGAGCTGCTTTTACCTTTCACTTTTTAGATTTCACTGTTCACTGAATT
>PWYW01000103.1 GCA_003567685.1 Gammaproteobacteria bacterium | reverse complement strand
TTTCGCCGGAGAAGCCGCATCTCGCACGTTGCGCCACTCGGTCGTAGCGACGGCTACTGTCACTCGCGTCGCACCGCACGATCTGCGGCTTCTCCGACTGAAACGCGCTCCGAGCATAATTAGTCAGAGGTTCCTTAATACCCGTGAGCCCGAGCCCTCTTAGTCAAACCGATCCCAAAAAATCGGATCACCAAGGTCCTGCAGGGATACACCTTCGATAGTGATGTTGTCGAAACGGTTGTTGCCGTTGGTGTTACTGGCGTTTTCGCCGAGGAAACGCACTTTGAAGACAAGGTCCGGGTTGTCATTGGCCTCGTCGACCGCAACCAGGCTGAAGGTCCTGGCCAGATAGCCATCGTCATCAAGGGCTGGAATCTCGTACGGTTCACCCAGGCTTGTCCAACTTGAGCCATTGTCGGTCGAAAAGAAGAAGGCCTGTTGTTCAGCACCGTTATTGGTCCGCGTAGTCGCGAAGGACACGACAATGTCGCGGAAACCGGTTGAGGGCGCATCGATTCTCAGCAGGTTGTCCTGCGATGGATTTCGCACTCGGAGCACATTGCCGTCATCAACAGTCTGATCCATTCGCAGATTGAAGTTGCTGACTGGATTATTGGAGTTATGCGCTCGCCGGTCCATGACGCCCGCGGGCGTATCGGAATCCTGACCCGGGTAGCTGATGACCGCATTGCCGGGCACTGAAAAGTCTGCCGGAATATTTTCAAGCTCACCATCTTCAAGCACATTGAAATGCCAATAGTGCAAAAGCGTATCGGCCTGGGGCAGGCCAAAAACACCGGTGTATGTGACATCGGCAGAGGGCATTTCGAACGGCCACGGTGACTGCGTCGTGACCAAATCTCCATCGCTGTTGAACCAGCCTTCGAAGACGAAACCCGGATTGGTCTCGGCCTCGAGAACGACCGGATCACCAGCAACGAACGGGCCAGCACCCGACAGATTACCGGCACCTTGAACATTCGGCTCCACGCTCAAGGAATAGAGCCGCTCCAACACGGCAAAGCTTGGACTGATGGTCGGTTCGAGGCCGGAAGCCGTGGCAGCCAGCGAGACCTCGGCCTCCGCCTGGCTGTAGACCAAGCCTTCAAGCAGAAGGGACTGGCTGCCAGCCGTCAGCGTGCCGACCAGATTGCCACTTAGCGAACCCGCCCCCGTGTTTAGCGAGACCACAACTTCGGTATCGACCGGCACGGCCGATGGCACACCCTGATCATCCTGGGATTGAATGACAACCGAGAACGGTTCCTGGGCATAGACAGTGTCACCCTCATTGACCGACACGAAGAACAATTCCGATGCTTCGGTGGCCTCAATTGGCATACCTTTGAGGGTGATATTGTCGAACCGGTTATTACCGCTATCGCCCGTGGTATTGCCTTCGAAAGTCACCTGCACCTTGAAATCCGGATTGTTGTCGACACCGGCGATAGCAGAAAAATCGACGTTGACCAGGTAATAAACTCCGGCCTCGTCCAGGTCGAACTCGACCACCGGCAGACCGGCCTGGGTAAACGTGTCGCCGTCCGTACTGTAGGAAAGGATGTTGCGGAGCATGCCGTTGTTGGTGCGCTCGACCGCATAGGTAAAGTTGATTTGCTCGAACCCGAGCGTAGGCAAGTCGAAGACCAGGCTCCGTCCTTCCGATGGATTGCGAACCCTGGCGCTACTTCCAGGCGGTTGTTCAAGGTGCAGATTCAGGTCCGAACCAGTGTCGTTGGCGTCGATATCACGAGGCCCCGTTCCGGTGTAATTCATCGTGGCGGTCAAGTCCACGATCGCGCTGAAGTCTGCGTCGATGGTCGTCACGTCTTCTGGCGTTACCAGGTCGTTGAAGTGCCAATAATGGATCAGCTCGCCATCGATCACTGGCGGATTGAAGTGCGCGGTAACACTGGCGGCCTGATTGATCATCAATGCAACCTCGGGAGCACTCAGGTCAGACGGCGCGGCCACTCCGTCAATCTCCCAGTGGCTGAACGTGTGGCCCATTGCCGGACTGGCCGCCAATCGGGTTTCAACGCCATCGAACAGAGTCGCTGCAAAAGGCATCGCCGATAACCACTCGGAATTCAGCCGAACTTCGCCGCCATCCGCGGGGGTGATGTTGATTTGAACATCAAACGGCCCGGACAGGCTGTAGCAATTAGCCAGACCAGAAGAGATCAAGTAACTGTTTCGGTTGGTAATGAACTCCCGAATGTTCTCCACGTTGCTTTGCCAGGTTGCCAGGTCACCGCCCCATCGTTCAATGTGGCGAGGCATTTCAGGCGCTATATTGTCGATCATTGAATCCAGCAAACCAATGGCGCTCTCGGTCGAGAAATGGGTATTGAGCAAGTCGATATAACGCGTGACGTACTGCCGATGAACCTCGGGGTTTTCCTGGATGAGTTTGCGGAGAATGGCAGTGTGCCCATTACCGACATTGAGATTCTCGGCCTGGCAAGGCGGCGCGGTATGGCTCGCGTCTGGCAAGCCGGTGTAGTTGATGAAGTGCCCCATCGCGGCTTCCATATCCCAGAGGATATAGCGCCATTGCTGAGCCTGGGCGCTTGGGTCTTGCCCACGCCACCAGCCGGTGTTGTAGTTCAGCCAGTCGCGTGATACCACCCAGGAATTGATCACGAAGTAATCAATCAGACTGGTGATATTCAACTGCTCATCAACGTAAGCAAAATGCGCAGGGTCGCCCATGTTGTTGTTCTGGACGTACTGACGCAGGCTTGCCCAATCATTCAGTGCCGGCTGATTGCCGAAATGCGGCACGGTCGGCCCCCAGGTCTTCAGAAACTGCAGGTATAGGTCGCTCTCTCGATAGCGATAGTTCTGTCCGTAGTAAAAGTTGGTGAAGTTGTTGTCATCGACACGCTCCCGCAGATCGTAGACCCCCCAGTACTGTCCGTTGACAAATACCAGTACGTTGGTCGAACTGCGCTCGTCGAGATCCAGCCCGGCCACCTGCGACAGGTGTTGGATGTAGGAATCCCGGATATGCGCGCCACCCTGCTCAAAGGGGAAATTATCATTGGCTGCCGCCTTGACCATCAATCGACGGAAACGCGTTCGATCCGAGGTCTCGAAGAAGCGATGTTCCAGTCGACGCTGGTAACCATAATCATCACGCGAAATGAAATCGACACCACGCTGGGGATAGTTCCACGAATCGTTGCCGTGTTTGTTGAAGTCGCCAAAGTTTCCGTCGATGAACTGGCCATCCGCTTCAAAGTATTCGAAATGGCCGAGCGGACGCAGGCTATCGTCGCCGCCGAACAGGGTCATGAGATCCTGATCGCCGGCAAAAGAGAACACCGGCAGGGAGATCGCTTCATCAATCAGGTAAGTGCGGGTTTCAATGAAACTGGGCAGGTAGCCGATATCGGTGCTGAAGGTCCTTGCCCTGATCACGGAGGTCTCGTCAACGACAATCGGGCCCGTGTAGAGCGCTGATGATTCAGTGGGCGTTGAGCCGTCGGTGGTGAAGCGGATTTGTTCATTCGCACCAGCGGAACTCATGCTGAGAGTGAGACTGCCAACATAGCTGCCTGCATCGTGGCTGAACTCTGGTCGCGACGCATAACCCAACGACACATCACTGTTTGACTGGCCCGGCGTAGGCGACGCAAAAATACCCCATTCGTCCGCCCCATCCAGGATTCGACCGACGGAATGATTGAGCTGGGTCACTGGCATTTCATGACTCTCGAGAACCGTGCCGTCCGGATCCGCCAGCACCACCTGGTCTGGCCTTAACTGGGTCAGATTGAAATTTGCATGCTGGACCATGCCAGAAGAGATATCGCGTCGAGACGCAAACACCACCAAATGCCCGCCTGGCGGGATGACGCCATCACTGACCTGCCAAAGGGTTGGGTTCTGCGCATCATTGCTCAGGTGGAAGCCACTGAGATCAAAGAAATTGTCCGGATCGAGATTGTGCAGCTCGATCCAGTCTTCGGTTCGGTTGAAGCTGTCTTCAAACTGCCGGTTGGATGCCGAAAACTCATTGATTACGACCGGCCCATCACCAAAACTCAGGGTGCCGTAGGTCACTGATACCTGGCGGCGGTTGATAAAGTTGAAGCTGTCGTTGCAGCCGGCACCACCCCAGGTGCGCGCTGCGTGAAAGGTATAGGTCAGCTGACCATCAGACAGCCCGTTGCCAATCTCGGACAATTCTATGCTGTAGGTCTGGGTGCCCGGATTGTTGCCAGTGCCCTCGACTACGCTGGTCTGCCCGGCCGGCCCGGTCAGGAAACTGCGTTGATCTGCCTGCCAGCCTTGGCCAACGGCGACGAAATCGTATTCGAAATCGGTCCACAACACCGTCTCGCCTTCCGGCACATCCACCGTCAGGCTGGCCGCCTGATAATTGGGAAAGAAGCAGGAATTGACGGTTTGTTGGTCTTCGATGGTAACCAGCGAACGCACCACCAGCGGAGACACCGGGCCAGATGCATCCGGCTCGATTTCGGGCAATGACAGGCGGATGGTGAACTCCGATTCGCCGGTCTGAACGTAGTCCAGCGATGCCCAGTGCGCACTGGCCAGGTGACGGGTCTTTGCCGCCACAGGCGTCGGATCGGCGACCACCGGCGGCTGAAAGCGCAAAGCCACCCTGCCCTGCTCATCCAGCACCGTGATCGACTGGCCATCAACGCTGGTCGAACGATCTGCGGCCAGGGTGTACCCCGACGGCAGGCGAAGGTCCTGCTCGATCACCCGCTTGCCCGATGGCCCTTCCAAGGCCGCTGGAATCCGGACCGTGGTCATCACGGCACCGCCGAAAAACCGGCGTTCGACAACCAGTCCACCGTCGAAAACGTCGTGCACCAGCGTATCGGCACCCTCCTGCTGCGGCAAACGGAGCAAAGGCATTGAGCGCCCCGGCGAAAGCCAGCGCAAATCGCCGAAGTAGACACCTGCCTGATCAACGCGCCACTGAAGATGCCCATTGTCCTGGTCAACCCGGATTTGCGGTTGCTGGGCCGGAAATACCCAGTGCGGACCATTGCGGGCCAGCTGGTAATCCAGACTCAACCAGTCGCCGTTGTCATCCTGATAATGCAACGGCTGCGAGGCCTTGATGACAGTCCGGGTCCGGTCAACGTTAAGGAAGGTTTGCGAATGCGATGTTCTTAAGTCCAGAAGCTCCTCAGCCACCTGCCGGTACGGCACAGCGGCCTGCGTCAGCGAGAGGGAATCAGTCACACTGGCGACTACGGGAGCCGGAAGTACCAGGCTGGCAACAACGACCAGAAAAAGGGGAAACGTTCGCATGGGCAATTACCTGATTTTCGAAAGCTGCACTCATCGGCCGATGAATCAGATTCGACAGGCCTCGCAGTTGAAACCTCATTATCGGCGCCTGCCACATCCCACGCAAGTTGGTGTACCCCGTCGTTATCGATGGTGTGCGCCGGCTTCACACCACCCCACTGTGCGTTGACCGTACCGGGCAGCGACAGCGCGCAAAACAGGCACATGGTCCAGCTGATCCGTCGCAACGAAGAATGGGTCATGGCAAAACTCCGAAGCGTTTCAAGCCCGAACAGTTCCAGGTTACCCGCCTGTTTGAAGG
Source organism: Gammaproteobacteria bacterium (assembly GCA_003567685.1). Taxonomy (GTDB): domain Bacteria; phylum Pseudomonadota; class Gammaproteobacteria; order Xanthomonadales; family Wenzhouxiangellaceae; genus Wenzhouxiangella. The sequence goes on along the minus strand of PWYW01000103.1, from coordinate 11,451 downwards.
CGCTCGAACCCTCAGCCACGTCGACTAGTCGCGGCCACCCTTGAGCCAGTTCAGCGGCAGTTCGAACTGCTGATTGCTGTCACTGATGTAGAGCACATCGTCGGTTATCATCACGCCCCAGCTTATGCTTCGAGGCAGATTCTGGGCCAGGGCATCGAGAGGCTCCTGCGGCAACTCGGCGATGTGGATACTGTCGAGCCCGGACACGGCCGGCAAAACATTACCTGCCCAGACGCGGTTGCTGCCGTAAGCCAGCAGCGAAACCCGAGGAAAGCGTCGGCCACACCAGGTGAGCCGGTCAGACGACGGACGCCCAACCTCGATCCAGTGCAGGATCTGATCATCCAGGCTCTTGACCCACAAGGCAGGCTCGTCCACGTCGGACAGCCCGCGCCCGAATGCCAGCGCCTCCTCGTACCACAGCGCATAGGCCAAAATTCGGCTGGTCAACCGTTCCTCGGTTTCCGACGGATGCCGCGCCACCGTCATGCGCAGCGAATCGTAGATACCACGATCCGTGTCCGACAGTTCCAGGTGAACTTTGTAGGGTGTTGCGCGAAGCGCCATGGCTCATGCCCATTAGAACGAATGGGGATGATACCAGCCATCCCTCGACACGCCATCGCGAAGCTTGCCTGGCCGGGCAGCCTGGTTTAGGGTACCGGCTTGGCATAGCAGAAGGGAAACCACGATGATGATCAAATCGATAGTCGGGATGGCATTGGGCGTGGGGTTGGGAGCACAAGCATTCGCAACAACAGATCACAACCGATGCCCGGCAGCCAACGCTGACCACAAACCCATTTTCCGAAGCATTCCGGTCATGCCGCATACCGCGTCATTGCTGTGCCTCGAGGGCGAGGTGCTGGTGGAGTTCACGGTCAACGAGTACGGCCAGGCCGTGAACCCGATCATTCATGAATCAGACCACCCGGGCATTTTCGAGCAGGCCATTTTCGATGAACTCGAAAACTGGGTGTATCAGCCCGGCTGCGTCGATGGCCAGCCGATCCCCGCCCAGCAGCGAACCATTTTCGAATTTGCACTGGAAGCCGACTATCTGGTCGATTGTCAGCGACGGGCCGAGCTTTTGCACGGCGAATCGCTGAACCTGGTATCAGACCTTGTCGCGCATCATCTACGCGCCATGGACTGGCTGACGAGCACCGACCAGACCGAATCGCTGGAGAGCTTCCTGGCGGGTTTGCAGCCGACCTACTCGGGTGACCTGGGCCGCATCGAGCAATTCGTTCTCGCGCACATTGAGGCCTGGATGAGGACCATTTCCAATCGAAATCACTCAGCCGGGCAAACCCTGGATGCCATCCATGCGGAGGCCCTCGCCTCGACCGATCAAACGCCACCGCTGCACGGCGAATCGCTGAACAAACTGCATCAACAGTTACGCGAAAACTACCTGATCGTGCTCGAAAGGCCTCGGGACGGCTTCCCTGATTACAACCAGCTACTGGAAAGCGTCTCGATCAGCGACGACAAGGTCCATGCCATGGTCTCGCAGTTCGTTGAACGTCCCGACATCGACTCATCACCCATCGATGCCCTGGTCATTCAGGCAGTGGCACTTATCGACGAGATGTTCGAGCTGCTCGGCCGTCCGGATGCCGACTGGGAGGTTGACGAAGAAGGCTTTGTTTTCGATTCAGCCGAAGACCTTAGGCAGTTTTCGCGTTTGCAGCAAGACTATATCGCGGTACACGACGCGATTGCGAGCATGGCCGACCATGCGATCCGTTCCCTGGACGTTTATCGGCTCTAAAGCGTATGACCCGTTGTCGGGGTCATGCCGATAAGGCCTGCTAACGCGAGCCCAGCACGACGCGCTGGCTCGGTTCGTCGAGCGCAGAAAGCCAGTTTGAAAATACGGCATCAGCCAATTTCAGCGTCTCGGGCAACCAGCGACGAGTGTCGGCAGCAATCACCTCGGGCGACCGGTTCAGTCCTGAGGCCGCCAGGTCCTGCTGGTAGACCGGCAAGGTCAGCCAGCGATGGATCAAGCGTTCGTCCAACTCCAGGTGGAACTGGAAGCCCCAGGCCAGATTATCGACGGCGCTGCTGCGCTACTTGCATCGGGCCACCCAGGACAATCAACGCCTGATAGCGTTCCAGCCGAGGAGTGGCCTCAGGGTCACGGGCAAAATTGACGTAGCGAATCCGGTGCCCGCGTATCCGGAGCATCGGATCCAGCAAGCCAAGCGGCTCTGCAGCGACATGTTGCAAGACAAGAACGCGGGCCATTTCGTACGACTTTTTTACGGTGGCATTGATCGTGGGTTGCACCCCAAGATTACTCGAAGCGATCCAATCAATGTTGCCGCCTGGCATACCATGCGACCGATCTTGCCCAGACGCTTTGGCATGTCTGCATCTTCACCAGCGGCGAGGGCGAGCTGTTTCGGGTTACTTTTGAGAAAGTGGTTGAATGAGGGTCTCCAGAGGACCATGAGTTTTCAGGAGAAGCATCAACCCGAAGATCCATCGGATGTCAGTGAATGCTCACACAATGCATTTCCATGTGATTGTTCATAAAGATTTTTCCTCACCACATGAAGACATAGCGAGCGCACTATCGCTGGCGGGCAGCAGTTGCATCCCCCCCTCGCTGGTGCGTCCTGTTCCCCAACGTTTCGACAGGATTGTCCCGGCATATCGACGAAACGCTTAAGGGAGATTTACGTGGACGCTTTATCGTTTGGACAATATGAACTGATCTACAACGCTTTTTCGTTCGGCGTTGCCTCAATGTTGGCCGCGACACTATTTTTCTGGCTGGGACTGGGTCAGATCGCTCCGAAATACAAGACCGCAGTGATAATCACTGGCCTGGTTACCTTCATCGCGGGTTATCACTATCTGAACGCTGGGCGGCGCTGCCGCGTTGATGATTCTGCCGGGCTATCCCGGCGAAGTATCCGGCGGCATCAACGGGCCTCGATTCATATGGGGCGCCTTGTCGATGATCCCGTTTCTGTACATCGTTTACAGCCTGTTTATGGGACTGTCGAGTTCCATCAACAGCCAGCCCGCTGAGGTCCGCGGCCTTGTGAACCTTGCCCGCTGGGTGGTAGTTCTATCCTGGAGTTTCTATCCGGTAGTCTATTTTGCGCCCTTCGTCATCCCGATGGATGGCGGCACCGCAATCACCGTCATCGAGGTGGGATACACCATCGCGGACGTTGTCGCCAAAGCCTTCTTCGGGGTATTGGTCTACATGATCGCCTTCCGCAAGTCACAAAACCTGACAACGGCCTGACCACGTCATGGTCCGGGGCACATTGGCTGCTGCAACAAGCGATGCTTCCGGCCCTGCTGGGAGCATTTTTTCATCAGAAAAGAGCGCCGCCCTGTCACAGGCCGCCAAAACCTGGTGGACTCCTAGCAACTTCCAACCTCAGCTCTCAAATCGATCATCGAAAACAGGGTCCGGCAACTCGGGAGCATCAATCCGTTCAAACTCCGGCTGAAGCTGGACGGTCACGGTGATCGGAAAACCGATATTGACCTCGAAGCTGGTGCTGCCCCAGAGAATTAGGCGCGGATTCTCACCGCTGGAATCGATGCTGTACTCGACTTCACCCAGGAGCGCATCATCGCCACAGACATTTTCCACCACGAGCTGGTTACCGTTGGCGGCGTAGGGTCCGGCCGCCTCTTCGTCGATGAATTCGGAAACCGGCGAGTTGATTGAAACCTCAAGCGACAGTGACCCAAAGCCCGAGCTGTCATCGAGCGCCACCAGCTCGAACGCGCCCAATGCGGTACCTGATAGGGCAACCAGATCAGGCGTGACGCTGTAGCGCAAGCGAACCAGCTCCCAGCGCCCGCTCTCAATGACGCCACCAGTGCCAGCCGGCGGTGAAGCGCCAGGCTCGAGGATGACAAATGCCGCCGGGTCCAGTTCCGGAAAATCGCAGCTAATGCCGGCGTGAGCCCCTGGGCCAGCAAGGACCAGGGCGGCAAGGATCGAGGCGGTGCGGACTACAGTGAACTGGGTCATGACAGGTCTCCCGATGGGGTTGCCGGCCAATGCAGGCCAGCAAGGAAATCGGTAACCGCGTCGCCAATGCCGTTGAGCACAAACTGAATGGCGATGACGGCAAGGATCAGGCCGAAAACCTTGGTGAGAATCCGCCGCCCGCTCTGGCCCAGCCAGCGAATGACATGCTTGGAATGGACCATTGTGAAATAGCAGCTGATGGTCGTGACCAGGATGGCCAGGTATACCACCAGGGTGTGCCAGAAGCTGGGCGCTTCGCTGGTCAGGATCATGGCCGTGGCAATGGCGCCCGGACCGCTGATGAAGGGGATGGCCAGCGGCACGATGCTGATGTCCTGGGCAAGCAGTGCTTTTGACTGGCGCGCATCGGCCTTGTCGTGGTCCGGCGCTTCGCTCGTGTTCAACATGCTCATGGCAATGCCGAACAGAATCATTCCGCCGGCGATGCGAAAGGCGGCCAGGGTAATGCCGAACAACTGAAAGATCAGCGAGCCCAGCAAGGCAAAGACGCACAACATGGCCGTGGCGGTAATCACCGCCCGGCGGGCGATGTGCGCCTGCTCGTCGTCGTCAGCGTCTGTGGTCAAGGAGGCAAAGACAAACGCCGTCGTCAGCGGGTTAACGATGACGAACATGCCGATGATGGCAATGAAGAAATATTCGGTCAGCGCTGCCATGGTCAGTGATCAACTCGCATTGAAAATACCCGGCACTCAGTCAGCATGACGGTACCGCTCGAACCATTCGATGACGAACGCCGGCTTGGCCATCAGCTGGCTGGGTCGGCGATGCAGGGCATGTGAAGCCTCGGGCACCCGCACCATGGCGGTATCGACGCCGCGAAGCTGCAGGGCCTGGTAGTACTGCTCGGTTTCCGACATCGGCGTGCGCCAGTCTTCTTCGCCAGTAAGCAGCAGTGTGGGGGTATTGACGTACCCCACGCGATGAATCGGCGAGTGCGCCAGGTAGTGCTCGGCGTGCTCCCAGGGCGGACCGGGGAACCAGTACTGGGAAAACAGGAAGTACAGATCGGCACTGAGCACGAAGCTGTACCAGTTGATCACCGGGTTGACGGCCGCGGCAGCCGCGAAGCGATCGGTTTTGCTAATCGCCCAGGTGGTCAGCACCCCGCCGCCCGAACCGCCGGTAATGAACAGGGCATCCTCGTTGATGTATCCGCGCGCGATGACGGCATCGATGCCGTCCATCAAATCGTCGTGGTCATGGCTGGGATAATTGTGGTGAATCAGGTTGGCGAAGTCTTCGCCGTAGCTGGTGCTGCCGCGCGGGTTCAGATAAACCACCACGTAGCCCTGGGCGGCCATCAGCTGCAATTCCATGGCGAAGTAATCGCCGTAGGTCGCAAAGGGGCCACCGTGAATTTCGAGGATCATCGGCCACTGAGCGTCCGGGTCGAAGTCCGGCGGGTACATGACCCAGCCCTGGAGATCCAGGCCGTCCACGCTGGACGTGTACCAGAAGCTTTCCACTTGGCCGACCGTTCGCTGGGCCAGGAAATCACGGTTCAGATCGGTCAAGACCCGGCTGCCGTTGCGGCCAATCACCGCCAGTTCCGAGGGGCGTTGGGTGCTGGCATGGGTGTGGGCAATCAGGCCGCCGCCAATGGCGAACTGGCCAGAGGAATAGGGCCGACTGAAATACTCACCGCCGAGCGATTCGGTGAGCAAGTCACGACGACCGTTCAGGCGCTGGCGGGCCAGCAAGGTCTGGCCGTGATGGTCGTACTGAATCAGCAGGCTGCTGTTGTCGGCCCAGGCAAACTGGTTGATGTGCCGGTCCAGGTCGTCGGTCAACTCGCGCACGTTGCTGCCGTCCAGATCCGCCACGAACAGGCGATTGGCCTGGTGAGACAACTTGCGATCCTCAAAACCCAGCCAGGCCAGGCGACGACCGTCGGGCGAGACGCGCGGCTGGCGCTGCGGGTCATTGCCTTCGGTTACCGGCGAGATCTCCCGGCTGTCGATATCAATCCGGTAAATGCTCGACTTGAGCGGGAAGCGATGGGCCTCGTCTCGGCGATTGGCTTCGACGAACAGCGACTGACCGTCCGGATGCCAGGCCAGATGGCCATGGTCATAAGGGCCATCACTGATCTGGATGGGCGAGCCGCCTTCGGCCGGCAGCAGGTACACGTGGCGATGCCCCTGGCGCAGGAAGCCCTGGCCGTCGCTGCGATAGCGCGGCTGGTCAATCCAGATCGGTGCCGGCGCCCAGCTGGCACCCTCAGGCCGTCCGGGCAGGGTAACCGGGCTGCGCGCCGCGTCGGGCGTGAACAGGGTAAAGGCCAGCCAGCGGCCGTCCGGCGACCAGCTCAAATGGCCTGGCGCTTCGCCAAGCTCGGCAACGCGGCTGTCGCGACCGCTGGCCAGCCAATGCATGCGCAATTCGCCGCCGGCCAGGTAGGCCAGGCGCTCGCCGTCGGGCGACCAGCGCGGGCTGGACGCATTGCTGTCGCGGTCAGTCAGTGGCTCAAGCCCGCGACCATCGGCAGCCACAATCCACAGGCTTGAGCGCGCCCGGTCGGTCTGGCGATCCATCCAGTTGCGAACGAACACGATGCGCTCGCCGCTGGGGCTGGGCTGCGGGTCGCTGACGGCTTCCAGCAAAAAGACATCGTCATAGTCCAGGGCGGGGAGCGCACTCGGCAATTCGGCCGCTGATGGTCGAGCCAACAACAAGGTGACCAGCAGTACAGCGGAAAACGGCAAAAGCGCAAGGGAAACTCGGTTCACGGGCAAACTCTTTTGATGGGCTGGTTTTATAGTAACCACTCAACCCGCTTGATTCAGCGCCCTGACCGAGTTGACTGCAAGGCAAACGCTCGGCGGGCCTGATGTTGACCCAAGGAGTCCACCGCATGCGTTTCCGCCACTCTGATATCCCTGTTGAATCTCGACGACGACTGCCTGGACGCGGCTGGGCGCCGGTTTTCTTGACTCTGGGCCTGCTGTTGGGTTGCGCGGAGCCGGGTTCGGAAAGCCACGGCGCGACCTCCCAAGCGCTTCCAGAACCAGCACCCGCCCCGGCCGTTCAGCGGCAAGCCGGTGTCACCGCCGCGCACCCAATGGCTGTAGAGGCCGGTTTGGCCGTGCTTGAGCGTGGCGGCAGCGCGGCCGATGCCGCCGTGGCCGTGCAGGCCATGCTGAGCCTGGTGGAACCACAAAGCTCCGGCATCGCCGGTGGCGCCTTCCTGCTGTTCTATTCCGCAGAAACCGGCGAAGTCACCGCGTTTGACGGTCGCGAAGCCGCCCCTGAAGGGGCAACACCCGACATGTTCCTGGACGACGCCGGCGAACCGCTGGGCTGGTTCGATGCCATCATCACCGGGCGGGCCACCGGAGTGCCGGGCGTGATGCCGATGCTGGGCGCGGTACACCAACGCCACGGCCGGCTGGACTGGTCGGAGCTGTTTGACGAAACCATTGCAGCGGCCGATGACGGCTTCACCGTGCCCGCGCGACTGGGCCGATTTGCCGGGGGTAATCGCTGGCCGCAGGCCGATCAGCCCGACCTGATCGCACTGTTCAGTCATGAGGACGGTCGGCGCATTGAAGCCGGTGACCACTGGCGCAACCCGGCCTTCGCCGATACCCTGCGGCGCATGGCAGAGCAAGGCCCGCGCACCCTGCTCGAGCCGCCCCTGTCCACGGCCATCATCGAGCGCACGGCTGCCGAGCCCCTGCCCGGAACACTGGTCCAGGCCGATTTTGATGCCTACCAGCCACGCATTTCCGAGGCGGTCTGCGCGCACGCCTTCGACCATCGCATCTGCGTGCCGCCACCGCCGTCCAGCGGGGTGACCCTGTTGCAGATGCTGGCCATTCTGGATCAGACCGACATTGCCGGGCGCGGGCCTGAGGATGCGATGGCCTGGCTGCAGTTCGCCCTGGCCAGTCGGCTGATGTACGCCGATCGCGACCAGTTCATTGCCGACCCGGCCTTTGTCGACGTGCCGGTCGATGGCCTGCTAAACCCGCTTTACCTGGCCGAGCGCGCCGCTTTGATCGGTGACCGCGTTGGCGACATGCCCGGCCCCGGCCAGCCGCCCGGCATGGATTTCGGCATCGACCAGGACGGCTTCCGCGAGACCGGCACCAGTCATTTCGTGGTCGTCGACCACGACGGCAACGTCGCCAGCATCACCACCACGGTGGAATCCATCTTCGGTTCGGGTCGCGTGGTCAGCGGCTTTTTCCTGAACAACCAGCTCACCGATTTCTCTTTCCGGCCCGAGATTGACGGTCGGCCAGTAGCCAACGCGGCAGGCTCGGGCAAACGCCCACGTTCGTCAATGTCGCCGGTACTGGTGTTCGATTCGGACGACCGGCTGGTGGCGGCCCTCGGCTCGCCTGGCGGCTCGGCCATTCTGGCCTACAACGCCAAGGCATTGGTCGGGCTTCTGGCCTGGGGCTTGCCCATCCAGCAAGCCATTGATCTGCCCAACCTGGTCACGCTCGGCGAGAACTTTTTTGGCGAAGCCAGCCGTTTCCCGTCGGATGTCCTGGCCGAACTCGCTGAACTGGGCATCGAGGTGCGCCCTGGGCGCGGAGAAGAATCCGGTTTGCACGGTGTGTTCATTCACCACAACGGGCACATCGACGGCGCGGCCGATCCGCGGCGAGAGGGTATCTGGAAAACGGTCGGCGGCTCGGCACCCTGAAACCAAAGAACGGCCAGGTTCGGCGGACGACACGACGTTGATGCGTTCTGGGGTATAATGGGAATTATTCCCATTTAAGAAGTCACGGATCAAGCCGAGATGAAACGCCCCATCACCCCGGCGGGCCAATGGTGCCTGCCCAATGCTCTGTTGTTGGCCATGGCCGTCGGCCTGTCAGCCCCCGCCTGGGCGGAAGATGACATCGACTCACCCGAAGAAACCCTGGCTGACCGGGTCAGTGTAACTGCCGAACGCGGGCGTGAACGCGCGGCAATGGAAACGCCTCAGGCCGTTGACACCATTACCCGCCTGCAGCTTGACGAGCAGGTGCCAATCGACCTGACCCAGGCCATTCAGCGCCAGCCTTCCGTCGGCCTGGGCCCGTCCGGCGAAGTATTGAGTTTCTGGCAACAAGGCTTCACGCTGCGCGGCCTGGGCTCGCAACGCGTGCTGACGCTGGCCGATGGCGTTCGCCTGTCGGGCCAGGGCACTGGTTACGGTGGCGGCAGCCTGAGCCTGTTTGATCCGTTTTCGGTCGAGCGCATCGAGATTCTGCGCGGGCCCAACTCCGTGCTTTACGGTACCGATGCCTTCGGTGGGGTGATCAACGTGATTACCCGCCAACCACGGTCCCGGACCGAGGCGGGCGTCAACGGCGGTGTTTACTACGCCTACGATTCAGCCTACAACCTGAACCGAGGCGCGGCTTTCCTGGACGGCGGCAACGAACGCACCGGCGCCATTGTCGGGGCCAGCTTCTCGCGCAATGACAACCCCAAACAACCCGATGGAAACCGGGCCAGTAATGGCGAAGGCGAAAATGCCTCGGGGTTCGCCCGGATCAACATGGAACTGGCTCCGGGACATAACCTTAGCCTGGTGGGCAACATCAGCCGGGATACCGACGTATTGTTCGAAGACGCGGCCATTCCATTCGGGCCGGTTGGCCAGGGGCCGGTAGACTTTGCCTTTCCCCTCTATCAACGGTCACTGCTGGGCGCGCAGTACCAGGCCTTTGACCTGAGCCCCAGGCTGGCCGAGTTTTACCTTGGCGTGCACTGGCAGCAAATCCGTCGCCAGTTCGACCGCACCACACCGGAGATCTTCGCCCCCCCCCCGCCGCCGATTCGCGTCGAGGCCGTTCGCATTCAAACCAACGACCGCATCAACACCTTCGAGGTCACCCCGCGGCTGCGCTTTGATTTGGGTGAGCGCATGCTGACGGTCGGTGCGGATTTTGGCTACGACACCTCGATTGGGCCGGAAACCGAAACCCGCGAGCAATTGTTCCCGCTGGGCCCGCCTTCGCCTGCCCTGGTCCCCGGGCCCACGTCGATTACCCGCGTTGACGCTGAACAGTACCGCGCCGGCGTTTACATCCAGGACAACTGGACGCTGGCACCACGCTGGGAATTGATCAGCGGTGCGCGCCTGGATTACTTCTCGGTCGAAGACGAGATTTCCGGCACGTCAGCGTCCGAGGCTGGTGCCAGCGGCAACCTGGCTGTGGTTTTCCAGCGCACCCCCGACCACATGCTCTATGCCAACCTGGGCTCCGGTTTCCGCGCGCCCGACCTGGCCGAGCGCTACCAGCGAGCGCTGGTTTCCTTCATCAATCGGGTCGAAATCATCGGCAATCCGGACCTGGATCCGGAGCGCTCAGTCTCGATCGACATGGGCTCGAAATTTGTCAGCCGCGAATTCAGCGGCGAGGCGGCGGTTTTCTACAACCGGGTCAGTAACTACATCGTTGAACAAGTCATTCAGACCCAGCCCATCGTCGAACAGGCAACTAACACCGATACCGTGGACCTTTACGGCTGGGAACTGAGCGGCGCATGGCGGCGCGGCAGCATGGAGCTGTTCGGCAACGCCTCGCGCACTTATGCACCCTCGGATCGTGAACTGATCCGTCTCGACGGTGGCCGGCTGAACTATGGCGCCGCCTACCTGTTCGGTGGACCGCTGGACTCGAACGGCCGCCTGGAATTGCTGGGCCGAACCACGCTCTCCAGTCGCGATCTGACCACGCTGGGCCGGGAAGATACCGGTACCGATCGGGTTGACTATCCGAGTTTCACCGTGCTGGAGCTTCGTGGGCGACTGGATGTGCCGCTGGAGAACGATCGACAGCTTCGGCTGGTGGCTGGCCTGCGCAACCTTACCAATCGTGAGTATGTCGAGCCGTTCTTCGACCAGCTGCAACCGGGCCGAAGCCTGTACGGCTCTGCCCAGTTATTCTTCTGAGGCCAACAGCCATTCGAGGCGCATCACTTCCAGATGCGCCTCGAACATTTCACCATAGGCCACCAGGGCCACCGACGTAAGTTGGCTGGGGTCGAACGGCCGGCGAAGACCTCGCCCCTCGAAGGACGCCCAGGGCACGGTGATTTCCTGCCAATCCGGGCTCAGCCTCAGAGGTGCCCGGTAGTAAACCCAAGGGCGGGTGGTGTCCGTCGTTCGTACATGCAGGTAATACGGCCTGGGCTTGATCGCCCGCGCCTTGAGACGGATTCCGGTATGGGCGCTGGCGTCAAGTTCACGGCCCCGCGGATCCAGCGGAAGGCGCACCTGGATGAAGCCACCGTTGTTGTCGAGTCGAACCTGGCCTTTCATCAGAAGAACTGCTTGGCCATCGACGGCATGGTAGCCCGCCTGAATATCCGAGCGCCCTCCCATCACCCGATCGGTAAACCCCTGCCAGGATGTGCCGAGAGCGGAACGGTCGGTGGTGAAATCGTCAATCAAGCGTGTG
>PWYW01000026.1 GCA_003567685.1 Gammaproteobacteria bacterium | reverse complement strand
TTGGGTCATGGGGGTGTTTCTTGGTTTGGGGCTAGGGGTAGTTTACGACCACGTTAGGGTTTGGCGTTGGCTGGGGGTCTGAGGTCCCGGCTCTTCGGCCGGGATGACACCCGCACCTCTCACCTCTCACCTCTCACCTCTCACCTCTTACCTCTCACCTATCGATAGCCCAACTGATGTCGACGCCGGTGTCGCGTTCGCCGGAGACGACGCGCACGCCCCAGCGGCGGGAGAGTTCGAAGCGGCCGGACAGGACATTGCCGGCTTCGAACAGGCCGATGCCGTAGCTGACGAACAGGCGGGGCAGCAGGTAGAAGCCCACGTTGACCGCGCCCTGGCCGCCGGCGTGGTCGAAGTCGGCGCCGGTGACGACGTAGGCCAGGGCTTTTTCTTCACTGGTGGGCGGGTCGGTGAACAGGGTGATGACCGGGTTTTGGGCGTTGCCGCGAATAAGCACGCCGGCCTCGTCCACTTGCGGGTCGCCAAAGATGTCGCGCACGGCGCGGATGTCCAGCGCCGGGTTGTCCAGCGGGTTGCCGGTGAACAGGATTTCGCCGTCGCGAATTTCCAGGTTTTGACCATAGGCGCGGTAGGAGCCTTGCGGCAGGCGAATCACGCCGCGTCCGCGCGGCATGCTGCTGTCGCCATCCCATAGCAGTTCAAGGCCGCCGGCCAGACGGGTTTGCATGCCCAGGGCGGCCAGGCGTGCGTCGTCGCCCAGTTCAATGCCGAGCCGACCAATAAGCTGCTGGCCGGCCGGTTCTTCATCGTCCAGATCGTCTTCGCCCATCACGCGCACGTCGGCCGACGAGCGCACGCGGTCTTCGCTGCCGGGTGGCAGCCCGCCGCGCAGCTGGGTGATGCGGATGTCGCCGTCCAGTTCCTGGCGGTCGCCCTGGCCGCTCAGGCGAATGGACGGGCTGGCGGTCAGGCGCAGCCAGTCGACATCGGCAAAGCTGAAGCGCTCACCGTCGATTTCGATCTGGTGGCGCCAGCCGGCCTCTTCGCGGTCCAGTCGGCCAGACAGGTCAAGGCGGCCGTCGCCGGATTGCATTCTGCCGGTCAGTTCGCCGGTGTCGTTGTTGGCCGCCAATTCCAGGCCGATATCGGTGATGCGAAGGCCCAGCGGGGCATGGGTGATCAGTCCGTCTCGCAGGGCAGCACTGCCTTCAAACCGCGGGCTGGCCAGCGGGCCGTCGATTTCCAGCGCGGCCTCGAACCGTCCACCCAGCTGGTCAAGCTGAGCCATCAGGCGGTTGAACACGCCAATATCAGGCAACGCAAGTTCCATCAGGGCGTCAATTTCGGCCGAGCCGGGGTCGTTCAGGTCAATCAAGCGGGCCTGGCCTTCCAGTCGGCTCTGGCCTTCGAGGCGGGCGTTCAGATCCAGCACGAATTGCTCGCCGTCGGGCGTCAGGGTCAATTCCACCTGGTCGATGGCCAGCAATTGCTGGTCGCTGCCCAGCGGCTTGAGATGACCCGGGTCCAGGCGCAGAAAGCCGCGAACATCTTCCAGTCCGTCTTGATCGGACCAGGCGGCTTCGATTTCGCCAAACAGCGGGGTGGTCAGGTGAAAGGTCGGGTCCAGCGGCAGCAGCAACAGGTCCATGGGCACGGCATCAATGCCCACGGCCAGGCGGCCCTGGTCGGCAGCGCGGAATTCGCGCAGGCAAATCCGGCCCTGGCTTTCGCCGGCCGCGCGCAGGCAGGCCGGGCCGGCTTCGGTGTTGGCGGGTGATACGCGGATGGGCATGGCCTCGTTCAGCGTCCAGTCGCCGGCCAGCCCGCTGGAGAGGTAGAAGCGGGCCAGTTCGCCTTGCCATTCGTCACCACCGCGCAGGCAGTCGGCCCAGGCGCCTCGTCCGCCCAGGTCCAGGTTGGCCCGCTGCCCGCGCATGACCAGGCTGTAATCGTGGCCTCGGCAACTGCCGTCGAGGTTGATGTCGAGGTGTTCGATGCGCTCCCAGGGGTTCAGGTCCAGATCGTTCAGGGTCAGGTTCAGGCGCAGCAAGCTGGGTTCATCCCAGCCCATGGCCAGGTCGATGTCGGCAGTCGAAAGAAGGATGTCGTTGAAACTGGCGTTACTGACCTGGCCGCGCGCATCGATGCGCTTGTCGGCGGCGCGGAATTCGCCGCTGAGTTCGGCCTGGCCACCCAGGCCGGGCCACAGCTGGTGCAGAGCCTGGGCATCGATGGTCCAGGCCCAGGCCTGGCCATCGCCGCTGTCGATGGTGACGCGATTGTCGCCAAAATCGATGGTCAGCCGACCGCTCTCGGGCTGTTCGTCACGCAGCGATACATCGCCTTCGCCGCTGACGGTCTGGCCGCGCAGCTCGCCGTCCAGGGCGGTAATCGTCAGGTCAATCTGGTCGGTGCCGTCCAGTTCGAAACGCACGGCGCCGTCCAGCTGGCCGGGTAGTTCGTTGACGAACTGGCCGGGGTCGAGTGCTTCAAAGCGCAGGTCGCCCTGGGCGGCCAGGCTGGGCGCCCACTGCAAGCTGCCGTCCAGGTCCAGCCGTCCGGCGGTGCCGGCGTTCAGGCTTAATGTTTCGATCCGGGCGCGCTCGTCGCTGCCGCTGGCGTGAAGGTCCAGCCGGCTTTGCGGCTGGTCCAGCGCCTGGAGCAGGGCCTCCAGCTCCAGTTGCCAGTCGCTGATGGCGCCCTGCAGACGAACGCGCCCGCGTTCGCTGGCGAAGATCTGCGGCCCGGCGTCGGGCAGCAGCGGCCAGGCCAGGTCAGTCCAGTCCAGCGACAGGTCGATACGATCAGCCGCCGGGTCGAGCTCGCCACTGCCGCTCAGGCGAAGCTGGGTGGGCGGCGCGCTCAGCGACAGGGTTTGCAGCACGATGCGCTCGCCGTCGGTCTCGACGTTCAGCTCGCCGTTCAGGCGCGCGCCGGAGGGCCACTGCTCGCTCAGCGGCGTCGGGTTGAGCCCGTCGATGGTCAGCGCCACGTTTGCCGTCAGCCGGGGCTCAAGCTGGACGTCGCCCTGGGCGCGGATTTCGCCGTCCAGCAGTTCGGCCAGCAGCTCTTCGATTTCGACCTGGCTGAGGCTGCCGCGCGCGCGAAGCGTCAACTGGTTATCCGGGGCTTCCGGGTGGTCCAGTTCGGTGCCCAGGCGAAGCGACCAGTCGTCGGGCTTGCCGTCGGCCTGGAGCGACAGGTTGCTGGCCGCCCAGGGCAGATCGGGCCAGCCGCGCAGATCACCGTCGAGGCGCAGGCTGGCCTCGGGCAAATCCGGCAGGCCGCGCAGACGCAGTTGACCGGTCAGGTCAGCCGGGCCTTCGCTGTCGATGCCGATATCCAGGTTGGCCAGGCGGCCGCCGATGTCCAGGCGAAGCTGCTGGCGAAGTTCCGGAGCCAGTTCAAGGTCAGCCGCCAGCCGAAGCTCGCCGGCAAAGGGCTGGGCCAGTTGCCAGTGGCCGTCGGCATCGAGGCGGTGTTCGTCCATTTGCACGCTCAGCCGCTGGATGTCCAGGCGCTCGTGGGCGCTGGCGGCCAGCTCGATGCGTTCTATCCGGATCGGCTCGGCCTGCGGGTCGGCCAGCACGATTTCCAGCTGATTGACGGTGAACTCGCGCAGCTCGACGGCGATCGGCAAGGCCAGGTCGGGCAGCTCGAAGGGTTCCGTGCGCTCGGGGGCATCGGGGTCGCCCGGCGGCAGCTCGACGCGCACGTCGGCGGCGCGCAGATGATGCACCTCCACGGCCGGGCCACGGAACCAGTGAATCTGCACCGCCAGTTCCAGTTGCTCGATGGTGACGGGTGTGTCGGCCTCGGCCACGGCCAGCTGGCGCAGCGTCAAGCCTCGGCGCAGATTGCCGTCGACGGATTGCCAGCTGAGTGTTGGCACAAAGCCGGCCGCGCGGTTCAGCGCGAAGTTGGCCCCGCTGCTGGTGCTGCTCAGCCACCACCAGCCCAGCGGCACCATCAGAACCAGCAGCAGAATCAGTGCCAGCAGGATGACAAGCAGTTTTTTCATAACAGTCGCGTCCCGATGGTGAAGTGGATTCGCCAGGGGCGATCAACGTCGTCGAGCGCCTGGGCGACGTCGAGCTGCACCGGGCCGATCAGCGTGTACCAGCGAAAGCCGGCGCCAACGCCGCGCTT
>PWYW01000025.1 GCA_003567685.1 Gammaproteobacteria bacterium | reverse complement strand
TGCCGGTGATTCTGCCTGACGGGGTCTTTGCCGACCGCTTCGAGGGTGGTTCCGGGGACTGAGTCCCCGCCACCCCTGGCTAGTCAGCCAATCAAAAGGGCCGCCCACCGGGCGGCCCTTTTTTATCCAGGGATCAAATGTAAGAGCCGCACAATCCGGCTCGCCCTGCCTCGAGCGGCCGGGAAGGTGATTGTCGTCTTCGGGTTTGACATTCTGTTCACGCGATGGGATATTCAGGATTCCACGAGCCTTGGCGCAATGTCTTGCCGGTCTTCAGGAGGGGGAGCCGGCAGGTTTTTGCGTCTTTGGCACGCATGGTGAACACAACAATGTCAAGTAATCCCGTGGGAGGATTCATGCGAATTAACTATCTCGCCTCCAGCCTGCTGGTTGGGCTCAGTTTGATTTTTGCGCTGGCCAGCACACCATCGGTCGCCAGTGCCGATGGAATTGAAGCGTCTCAATCCAGCCAGGAACGGCCATTGATCGATCCTGATTTGAAGGCGCGCCTCGCAGAGCGCGGCAGCGCCAATATGTTCATTTACATGCGTGAGCGGGCAGACCTCAGCCAGGCGCATGGTATGGACTGGGAAGAGCGTGGCCAATTTGTCCATGACCGTCTGCGCGCCGTTGCCGGACGCTCCCAGCAGGGCGTGTTGTCCGAGCTCAGGGGCATGGGCGCGAACTACCGCTCCTTCTGGGTTGACAACGTCATCTCGGTCGATTCGGCCACCCTGGGGATGTTGGACGCGCTTTCAGGACGGAGCGATATCGCTGCCCTTATCCTCGAGCCGATGGCCTTCATTCCGGAGCCTGAAGAGGCGCCGGAAGAAACCACGGACGGCACACGTGCGCCGATTGCCAGCATTGTCCAGATCGGAGCACCGGATGTGTGGGCGATGGGTTTCACCGGCACGGATATGGTGGTTGGCATCATCGACTCAGGCACCCGCCATACCCACCAGGCGCTGGTGAACCAGTACCGCGGCACCCTCGGCAGTGGAGGCTTCGACCATAATTACAACTGGTTCGACGTGGGCGGCTCGACCACCCCGCAGTTTCCCGAGCCTCACGGTACGCACGTGACCGGCACCGCCATCGGGGATGACGGCGGTTCAAACCAGATCGGTGTCGCGCCGGGTGCCGAATGGGTTTCCTGCCTTGGCTGCACCTCATCGGGATGCCCAGGCACGAACCTGCTGAGCTGCGCCCAGTTCATGGCCGCCCCGACGGATCTGGCCGGTAATAATGCCGATCCGAGCCTTCGGCCCCATGTCGTCAACAACTCGTGGGGAAGCTGCCAGCAATTTTATGATCCGTGGTACCAGGGGTCGGTGGATGCCTGGATCGCCGCTGGCATCGTGCCGGTTTTTGCCAACGGCAATGCCGGCAACTGCGGTTATTCAAGCCCGCCAGGTCTTAACACGGTAGGCAATCCAGCCCGCTATGGCAATGTGCTTGGGGTCGGGTCGACCGGCAACAGCAATGGCCAGTATGCCAATCATTCCAACTGGGGACCGACGGACAATCCGAACCCGGGAACGGATCCCAACGTGCCGGACCCGATGGGCTTTGGCAACATCAAGCCCAATATGTCAGCCCCCGGCGTGTCCATTTTTTCCGCCGTCAGTTCTTCGGATACGGCTTATCAAAGCTCGTTCTGGACCGGTACCTCAATGTCGGCCCCGGCCGCAGCTGGCCTGGTCGCCCTGATGTGGGACGCAGCCCCCTGCCTGGTTGGCAACTACGCCACCACGGGAACGCTGCTGATGCAAACCGCGAACCCGATTTCCTACGCGACCAACAATGGTGACGAAGGCCCAAACAATGTTCCGAACCACGCCACGGGTTGGGGTGAAATCAATGCCGTGGCCGCCGTTGATGCGGCCATTGCGGAATGCAGTTTGCAGGGCCAAGTGGACGGAACGATCACTCGCTCCGATACCTCAGCGCCTCTCGAAGGCGCCACGGTCGTGGCCGTGGGCCCGGTAACGCGGACGACGACCACGGGTCCTGACGGCACCTACACCCTCGAGGCTCCAGAAGGAACCTACGACGTGACGGCCAGCCTGGCCGGTTTCCATCCGCAGACCGTGACCGGCGTGGAAGTCACAGAAGACGGGGAAATCGCAGTGGATATCGCGCTTGATCCGGCACCGGTCAGTAACATCCCGACCGATCCCATCGAGATGATCGTGGTGACTGATGACACCACCAGCGCCACACTTGTCCTTGCCAATGACGGCGCAGGCGAGATGAATTGGTCAATTGATTACGATGACCTGATGGCCTCAACCGGCTTGTTCGGTTTCACCGGTGATTTCGATATCAGTAACTGGACATTTGCCAACAGCCCGGCCGGTGTCAACGGCAGTTTCTCCACCAACCCCGGGCCGCCGGTTGAAGTCTTTATCGTCGGTGGTGATGATGGCGTGGGCGGCGATGCCGACCTGTCGATTGAAATCCCGATGGATGGAACCATCAGCTTCGATTGGGGTTATCAATCTGTCGACACCGGCACTTTCGATACCGGTGGCTATGTCATCAATGGTTCTTACACGGTGTTGGCGACCAACGATTCCCAGGTGCCGTTCTTCAACGCGTCGACCACGGTTGAGGTGAGCGCCGGTGATGTGTTTGCGTTCCGCGTCAACACCACGGATGGACTGTTCGGACCGGGTGAGCTGGGCATCACGAATTTCGAGTTCAGCCCGGCTGCCTGCAACAGCTTCGCCAGCGTGCCCTGGCTGAGTGCCGACCCGGAATCCGGAAGCATCCCGGGCGAGTCCTCTTTCCCGGTTGACATCCTGATTGATGCAACGGGCCTGGCCGTTGGCGCCTACAGTGCGGCCTTGTGCATCAACACCGATGATCCGGCGACTCCGTTGGTTGCTGTTCCGGTCAACCTGGATGTCTTGAGTGAGCTGCCGCCGGCAATCAGTGTGGATCCCGTCAGCCTTTCAGCGACCCTGGCCGAAGACGCAACGACCACTCTGGCGCTGGATGTTGCCAATGTTGGAGACGCTGACCTGGTTTGGGAAATCGAGACCGCCCTTGCGCCTGCCGGCCACCGGGTACTCCCGCCATTCCAGACCAGCGGCACCGCTCCAACTGGCAGCGGACAGGACATCGCCTCCCTGATTGGTGGTGGCTTGCCGAGCCTGTCGATGGCCAACCCGTCGAACGGTCTGCTGGTGGTGGACTGCGAGAGCGAGCCGGGCATCGTCATCCAGGATGACGGCAATGTCGAGAACGGCTACTCGAGCAACCCGGCCGCGGGCATTACCGAGACACGCTTCGTGGATCGCTACACACCAGAGGACTACCCGGCGTTCCTGACGGGCGTATGTGTCGCATTCCTGACGATCTCTGGTTCAACCACCTTTAATGTTGACATCGTGGTTTACGACGATAGTGGAGCGGGTGGTTCGCCGGGTGCCGAACTGGGCAGCCTGCCGGTCACGGTGGATGTCGATCAGCTGGCCCTGCCGGTTCCACCGACGCTGGCGCCGCTGTGGAACGCGATTGACCTGTCCTCGCTGGAGATTGAAGTGGCCTCGGGCAGCGTTTACGTGGGTGTTCGTTTCACTCCGCAGGATCCGAACTATTTCGTGGCGGTGGACGAGGCAACCGACCGCCCGGTGGGCTTTGCCGGTGGCTTCAACTGGACCAGCAGCTCACAGGCGTGGGAGCCGATTCAGGCGGGCTTCGAAGATTACCGTTCACTGATGGTGCGTCCGGTCCTGATGACCGAGCCGGAGGGCTGTGATGCGCCAGAGGCAATCAGCTGGCTGTCCGTCAGTCCTGCTGCAGGCACCACGGAAGGTGGTGACGTGAGCACGGTGGACGTTGTCCTGGATGCCACGGGATTGAGCGAAGGGACTTACGAGGCGCTGCTGTGCGTGACAAGCAATGACTCGGCGAATCCTCTGGTCGAAGTCCCGGTGACCCTGGTGGTCGACGACTCCGAGCCGGCCCTGCTGCAGGTGGCCCACCTGGCCCCGGTTGACGACGCGGGCACGGCGGTGGACATTGCCCTGAACGGTGATGTGGTGCTGGCGGGCGTGGAGTACGGTGCGTCGACGGGCTACCTTGAGGTACCGGCGGGCACGTACACCATTGAGATCTTCCCGGCCAACG
>PWYW01000081.1 GCA_003567685.1 Gammaproteobacteria bacterium | reverse complement strand
GAAGAGTTGAGCATAAGGGAATAGGGGTTTGGAAGCTAACTCTAAGTGCGCGGTTTTTGCTGTTGACGGTCTGCAGGTGCTTGTTCTTCCAGCCTTCTCTGATGGCATTCTATTCAATAGGGGTTTAAACGTGATGCCTATTTGCGCACCGGGTGCGCTCCCGTGGGCGTGTTTGCGGCGTTACACGTCCACTTCGGCCAGGTTGCCTTTTTCTTCCAGCCAGTTGCGGCGGTCGGCCGAACGTTTCTTGGCCAACAGCATGTCCATCAGGGCGTCGGTGGCGTCGGAATCGTCAATGGTCAATTGCACCAGGCGGCGGGTGTCGGGGTCGATGGTGGATTCGCGAAGCTGCAGCGGGTTCATTTCACCCAGCCCCTTGAAGCGGGTTTCGGAAATCTTGCCCTTGATCTTTTCGGCTTCGATGCGGGCCATCAGGCCGCGTCGTTCTTCGGCGTCCAGGGCATAGAACACCTGCTTGCCAACGTCAATGCGGTACAGCGGCGGCATCGCCACGAAGATGCACCCAGCCTCGACCAGCGGGCGGAAGTGGCGAACGAACAGGGCCGACAGCAGGGTGGCAATGTGCAGGCCATCGGAGTCGGCATCGGCCAGGATGATGACTTTGCCGTAGCGGAGCTTGGCCAGGTCATTTGATCCGGGGTCGACGCCAATGGCAATCGCCAGGTCGTGCACTTCCTGCGAGCGCAGCACCTGGTCGGGCTCGGTCTCCCAAGTGTTCAGGATTTTCCCTCTGAGCGGCATGATGGCCTGGTATTCACGGTTGCGGGCCTGCTTGGCGCTGCCGCCGGCCGAATCGCCTTCCACGAGGAACAGTTCGGTTTCTTCCAGGTCGGACGATGAACAATCGGCCAGCTTGCCGGGCAGGGCGGGGCCGGCGGTGACCTTGCGTCGGGCGACCTGCTTGCGCGCTTTTTGGCGCTTCAGGGCATTGTCGATGGCCAGTTTGGCAATCGCTTCGCCGTCGGCGACGTGCTTGTTCAGCCACAGCGCAAAGGCGTCCTTGACCACGCCGGACACGAAACTGGCGGCCGAGCGAGAGCTCAAACGCTCCTTGGTCTGGCCGGAAAACTGCGGGTCAGCCAGTTTGATCGACAGCAGAAAACTGATCCGTTCCCAGACGTCGTCGGGCGAGAGTTTCAAACCGCGCGGCAGCAGGTTGCGAATGTCACAAAATTCGCGCAGCGCTTCGATCAGGCCGGTGCGCAGCCCATTGGTGTGGGTACCGCCGGCGGCGGTCGGAATCAGGTTGACGTAGGACTCCTGCAGCAGCTCGCCCTCGGGCACCCAGGTCAGCGCCCAGGCGGCTTCCTGGTCAGCGCCGGAAAAGTCGCCGGTGAAGGGTTGTTCGGGGACCCGCTCGCGGCTCTCCAGGCTTTCCAGCAGGTAGTCGGTCAGGCCGTCTTCGAACTGCCAGGTTTCCGACTCGCCGGTTTTCCGGTCGTTCAGGGTGACGGCCAGGCCGGGGCAGAGAATGGCCTTGGCCTTGAGCAGGTGTTTCAGGCGCGGGCGCGATACGTTGGGCGAGTCGAAGTACTGCGGGTCGGGCCAGAAGTGAACGGTGGTGCCGGTGTTGCGCTTGCCCACCTGGTCAATGATGGTCAGCGGTTGCACGGTATCGCCATCGGCAAAGGCAATTTCATGCACGTCGCCGTTGCGCTTGATGCGGCAAACCAGCCGGTTGGACAAGGCATTGACGACCGACACGCCCACCCCATGCAGGCCGCCGGAAAACTTGTAGTTGTTGCCCGAGAACTTGCCGCCGGCGTGCAGGCGGGTCAGGATCAGTTCGGCACCGGGCAGCTTGTGCTCCGGGTGTGGGTCCACCGGCATGCCGCGACCGTCATCGGACACTTCCACCGAGCCGTCCTCGTGCAGGGTGACCTCGATAGTGCGCGCGTGGCCGCCCAGGGCCTCGTCGACGGCGTTGTCGACCACTTCGGCCACCAGGTGATTGGGTCGCGCGGTGTCGGTGTACATGCCGGGACGGCGCTTGACCGGCTCGAGTCCCTGCAGAACTTCGATATCAGAGGCTTGGTATTGGCTGCTCATTGGGCGGGGTCGATGGCGAGGAACATTTCGCCAGATTAACGCAAACCCCTGTGGCCGTGGGTGCTGGTACAGTAATCCTGAAACGGTTTCGAGGAACGCCCTTACATGGCTCACGCCAAACCCTTGTCGCTGGAACAAATCTATCGCGCTTGCCCGCCGGAAGCGCTGGCCTTCGAAACCACCGACCGTCTCAGCGAGCTGGATCTGGCCTGGGGACACGACCCGGCGATGCAGGCGCTGTCGTTCGGCACGTCGATCCGCAATCACGGTTTCAACCTGTTCGTACTGTCGGCGCGGGGCACGGGTGCCCGGGAAATGGTCGAGCAGTTCCTCGGCCAGCGCGCCGCCGAGGCAGCCGTGCCGCCCGACTGGGTTTACGTCTTCAATTTCAAGGCACCCGACCAGCCGCGCGCGATTTCGCTGCCGGCCGGCGAGGGTCACCGCTTCCGGGCCGACATGCAAATGCTGGTTGATGAGCTGCGCGGCAGCGTGCCGGCGATATTCGAAAGCGAGGAGTACCAGAGCCGAACCCAGGAGTTGCAGGACGAATTCAACCGTCGCCAGCAGGCGGCCATCGAATCGGTTGGCGAGGAAGCCGCAGCCCAGGACATTGCCCTGATATCCACGCCGGGCGGTTTTACCCTGGCGCCGATGCGCGACGGCGAGGTGATGGAGCCGGACGATTTCGAGCAGCTTGACGAGGACAAGCGCCAAGCCATTGAGCAGGCAATTGCCGAGCTTCAGCGCAAGCTGCAGCAGGCGGTTCGACAACTGCCGCGCCTGCGCAAGGCGCTGCGCCAGAAGGTGCGCGCGCTGAACGAGGAAATGATGGCCTTTGCCCTGGCCGGCCCGCTGGGTGAATTGCAGGAACGCTGGGCGCACCTGGCGGAGGTGATGGACCATCTCGACAAGATCCGCCAGGACGTCGTCGACAAGGCGCTGGCTTTCCAGGGCGGGCGCAGCGGCGGGCCGCCGGAAGAATTGTTGGAGCGCTATGGTGCCAACCTGTTCATCGACAACCTGGAGCTGGATGGCGCCCCGGTGGTCTACGAAAGCCTGCCCAATCACCAGCACCTGATCGGCCGCGTCGACCAGCGGTTCCGCGACAGCGCCATCTACAGTGATTTCAGCATGATTCGGCCCGGTGCCCTGCATCGAGCCAATGGCGGCTATTTGTTGCTGGACGTGCGCAAAGTACTCAGCCATCCCATGGCCTGGGAAAGCCTGAAGCGTGCCCTGTCGGCCGGCGAGGTTCAGATTGAATCGCTGGAGCGCAGCGTAGGCCTGGCCAGCACCACCAGCCTGCAGCCCCAAAGCATTCCGCTGTCGCTCAAGGTCGTGCTGATGGGGGATCGTTTCCTGTATTACCTGCTGTCCCAGTACGATCCGGACTTTGGCGAACTGTTCAAGGTCGAGGCCGATTTTGATGACCGCCTGGAGCGGCGCGAAGACGACATCGAGCTGCACGCCCGACTGGTGGCCAGCCTCGCCCGTCATGCCGACCTCCGCCCGCTGAACGCGCCAGCCGTGGCCCGGGTGATTGAACATGCCAGCCGGCTTGCCGGCGACCAGCGCAAGATCACCGCCTGTGACCGTCGTCTGAGGGACCTGCTGATGGAGGCCGACCACTGGGCCGCCCAGGACCGCGCCGAGGTGATCGACATTGCCCACGTGGACCGGGCCATCGACGAGGCAAGGCAGCGGCTGGACCGGGTTCGTCGCCGCGCCCTCGAACAGGTCGAGCGTGGCATCGTCATGGTCAGTACCCGGGCGGCAACGGTCGGCCAGGTGAATGGCCTGGCCGTGATGCGGCTTGGGCGCAGCCGTTTCGGCCTGCCGGCGCGCATTACCGCCACCGCCCGGCCGGGCCGCGGCCAGATTATTGATATCGAGCGCGAGGCCAAGCTGGGCGGGCCGGTTCATTCGAAGGCGGTGATGATCCTGTCCCGCTACCTGGGCAACCGCTTCGCTGCCGATAGCGAGTTCTCGCTGTCGGCCAGCCTGGCCTTCGAGCAGAACTACGGTGGCATCGAGGGCGATTCGGCCTCGGTGGCCGAAGCCTGCGCCCTGGTCTCGGCCATTGGGCGTGTGCCCATCAGCCAGTCGCTGGCCGTGACTGGTTCGATCAACCAGTTGGGTGATGTCCAGGCCGTCGGCGGTGTCAACGAGAAAATCGAAGGTTTCTTCGACGTTTGCCAGGGCGCTGGGCTGACGGGCGAGCAGGGCGTGTTGATGCCGGCGGCCAACGTTGAACACTTGATGCTGGACAAGCGCGTCCGCCAGGCTGTGGCCGATGGGCAGTTTACGATTTACCCAATCGGTCATGTCGAGGAGGCCATTGAGTTGTTGCTGGGCGAGCCCCTGGGAGAGCTCGACGAAAAAGGTCATTTCCCCAAAGGCAGCCTGGGTGCGCGCGTGGTCGCGCGCCTGGCCGAGTTCCATCGAATCGGGCAGCCATTGCGCGGTCGGGGCCTGCCTCGCAAACCGCGCGATGGAGGCCCGGGCGACGACGCGCCAGCCAACGGAGGCGAGGATGAACCCGGACAGATTGGCTCGTCCTGAATCGCTGCCTGTTGGCAGCCCGGCTCGCTTGTGCGTGCTTTTCGACGCCTCGGTGGGCAGCCTGGCGGCTCTGGAGCTGGCCATGACTCATCGACGGTCCGGGCAACCCTTGGAGGCACTTTTCCTGGATGAGCCCGATTGGCAGCGCAGCGCGGCTTACGCATTTACCACGGAAGTCTGCGCGCTCTCCGGCCACCTGCGGCCCCACCATGCCCAGTCCGCTCGCTGGCGCCAACAGGCTCGCCAGGCGCGGGCGCAGCGGGCCCTGCGCCAGCGCCTGGAGACAACGGATTTGAAGATTTGCGCGGTTGCCGAGCTGGAGCAACGGATGGCCGAGTTCGGTCCCGAGGATTGGCTGGCGCTTGGTCGAGTCGGGTTTGCCGATCAGCAGGGCAGGCGACTGGGTTCGCTGGCACGACAACTGGTCGAACAAAGTCAGGCTTCGCTGCTGTTGGCCGCTGCTCGCCCCCAGCCAGGTCCGCGCTGCCTGGCCGTATTGCTCGATACGCCCGACCACCCGACAGCCCTGGTCCAACGCGCCCGTGCGCGCGCCTTTGCATTGGGCTTGTCCCTGTTGTTGATTGGCGAGACGGCCCTGGATACGTTCGGGTCGGACAACCAGGTCGACCGGGTGGCCTGCTACCGACCCAGCTACCCGACCGGCCTGGCTGGCCAGACCGAGCTGGCCCGTCTGATTCGGGCTCGCCGGGTCGGCGAACTGTGGCTAAGCCGGCGCGGACGCTGGCTGGCGTCGCCGGATGGCCTGGCGCGGCTGGCTGCCCTGCCGGTTGCCTTGAGCGTGGTGGCCTGAGCATGCAGGGCGGTCCAATGCGGCTTTATGCCATGGTCATCCGGCTGCTGAGGTTGTTGACCAGCCTGTATTTCGTCGAGATTCGTGCCACCGGACGCGAGCACGTACCAGAACGCGGCCCGCTGATCCTTGCCGCCAACCACCCCAGCTCGATTCTCGATTCCATTGTCATGGCCACCCAGATCAAGCGGCCAATTCACTACCTGGCCCGCAGTGGCCTGTTTCGGTTCAAGCCCCTGGCCACGCTGTTCCGCTGGCTGGGAGCCGTGCCGATCTACCGCGCCCACGAAGTGGCCAACGCGGCCGAACGCAACGAACAAATCTTCCACCAGGTGTTCGATCTGCTGGAAGACGGTCGCTGCATCGGCGTCTTTCCCGAAGGAACCAACTCGCCGCCCACCCGAATCGGTCCCTTGCGCAAAGGCACCGCGCGTATCGCCCTGGCCGCGGAGGCCCGTCGAAATGGCGCGCTGGGTTTGAAGGTCGTGCCCGTGGGCGTGAATTTCGAAAACCGGGGTTTCCTGACCTCAGCCGTGCTGCTTCGGTTTGGGCCGCCCATTGAGGTCCGCGACTACCTGGCGGCCTACAACGACAACGAAGAGTCGGCGTTGACCGGCCTGACGGATGCGATCAAGAACGGCTTGCACCAGCAGGTGCTGACGCTGGAAGACAGCCGTTTGAAAGCCCTGGTGGACGACTTGGCCCAGGTGTTCGGCGATACGCTCAGCCAACGCTTTGGCGAGACGGCCGTGAGCGCCGACGCGGAGCCGCCTCGCCAGCGGCTGGTCAAACGCTGGGCCTGGCAGGTGGCAGCCTGGTACCGGCGCACGACGCCGGAAAGTGCACGCGCCTTCGAGCGCCGCATGGTCAGTCGGCAGCATATTCGCGACGTGCTGGTCAACAGCTGGATGGCCGAGCCAAGGCGAGTCGTTGCACTGCGCAACCGCCTCGACCGCTACAAGGATCACCTGCGTCAAACCGAGCTGCGGGATGCCCTGGCGCAGTCGCGCGCTTTCGATACGCCGGTCAAGGAGCGATTGGTCCGGCTGCGCATGACGCTGTACGCCTGCCTGATCGCGCCGCTGGCCTTGTTCGGCCTGGCCCACAATCTGCTGCCTTATGGCCTGGCTCGTCTGGGTGGACGGTATGGCCGCGATGAGGCAGTGCGGGCCTTCAGCCTGTTCCTGAGCGGTATCGTGGCTTTCGGCGCGGCGTATTCGCTGATTGGCGTGTGGCTGTGGCGCTACACCGATTTCACTCTGGTCCAGACTTTTCTCTACCTGGCGCTGTTGCCACCCACCGGGTTCGCCGCCTTGAGCTACCGACGCAAGGTGCTGATTTACCGCGACCGCATTCTGCTCCGAACGCTGTTCTTCAACCGCAGCGAGCTGGTCGACCTGCTCAGGGCTTCTCGCCGCCAGCTGCACGAAGAATTCATAGAGCTGGCCGACCGCTACGGCCCCGATTGATCAAGCCCCGGGCGGCCGCGGAGCCACGCGCGCAACCCCACTCCGAATGTCGGCTATTCGATAACGACTTCTTCCGCCGGCTCCCGCAGGTTGTAGCGCGAGGACATCACCGCACCGTAGGCCCCGGCATTGGCAATCAGCATGATGTCGCCTTCTTCGCAGCGCGGCAGCAGCCGGTCCATGCCCAGGATGTCGCCGGTTTCGCAGATCGGCCCGACCACGGTGTAGACGTGGTCGCCGGGCTGGTCCAGACGGCTCAGGTTGACGATGTTGTGCCAGGCACCGTACAGGGCCGGGCGAATCAAGGAGTTCATGCCGGTGCTCAGGCCCAGATAGCGCTGTTCGCCCTTGCCCTTGGTCTGGTTGACCCGGGCCAGCAGCACGCCGGCCTGGGAAACCAGGAAACGACCGGGCTCCAGCCAGACGCGAATCGGCCTTACGAGGCTCTGCTTCAGCCGCAGCAGGCCGGCATCCAGCGCCCCCAGGTCCAGCGGCAGCTCGTCCTCGCGGTCGGGTACGCCCAGACCGCCGCCCAGGTTGATAACCTCCACATCGGCCAGTTCCCGGGCCGCCTCGCCCAGCGTTTCCAGCGTGCGGTGCCAGTTGTCCGGATGCAGGATGCCCGAGCCGGTATGGGCATGCAGGCCGGTGACCCGAATGTCGTGGGCCTCGCACAGGCGCTGCGCGCGCGGAATCTCGCTCAAGGGGATGCCGAACTTCGAATGGCTGCCAGCGGTTCGCACCATCTTGTGGTGGCCCAGGCCCGAGCCCGGGTCCAGGCGCAGAAAAATCTCGCCGCCGGCCAGGTCGGAAGCCCAGTTTTCCAGCACGTAGACGTTGTCGATGGTCAGGCGCAGGCCTCGCTCGCGGGCGGCCTTCAGCTCGTCCCGGCTGGCGAAATTGGGCGTCAGCAGCAAGTCGGCAGGCGACAGCGACGGCACAGACTTGAGTGCATGCTCGGCCTCGGCGAGCGACACGCACTCGATGCCCAGGCCTTCGCCGGCCAGGGTTCGAAGCAGGTCGGGGTGCGGGTTGGCCTTCATCGAGAACAAGACCCGGTCAACCGCTTCCAGCGCGGTCAGGCGACGGGCCTGGTCGCGCACCTCGCTCAGTTTGTAAATGTAGGCGGACGGTCGCTCGCCCAGCGCGTCAATCAGTTGCCCGGCTTGTCCGCGCCACCAGGGCGGACGGGCAACCACTGCCGGGTCACGCTTGAACAGCTGGTCCCAGGTGGGGCCGAACACCGAATCGCCGCCGACGCCGCCGGGGATCACCTGCTGGTGCAGCTGCTGGACCAGCCGGTCAGCGTGGCGCGATTCGACCACGAAGGTCAGGTTCAGGTCGTTGGCGGCCTGGCTGACCTGGAAAATGCGTCGCTGCTCGAACACTTCCAGCGCGGGGCCCAGCCGATGCAGGATGGTGCGAATGCCCAGGCCCACCAGGCTGACCGTGGCGCAGTCTTCCAGGATATCCACCCGACACAGCTTCTCCAGCCGGCGCTTCAGGGCTTCCAGGGTGCCTTTTTCGGCCAGGTTGGCGCTTGGGTCCAGGGTCAGCGTGACGTTGGATTCCGAGGTCGAGACCTGGTCGACGGACAACCCGGCCTGTTTGAACTCGGCAAACACGTCGGCCAGGAAGCCGACCTGCTGCCACATGCCAATGCCTTCCAGTGAGACCAGGGTGATGCCGCGTCGCTGGACAATGGCCTTGACCTGGGCGCCCTGGTCGCGGGCATCGGGGGTGATGCGGGTGCCGTCGATATCGGGCCGGTCGGCCTGTTTCAGCCACAGCGGAATACGCGCCTGCTGCACCGGGATCAACGAGCGCGGGTGCAGGGCCTTGGCACCCATGGCTGCCAGTTCCTGGGCTTCCCGGTAGCTCACCATCTTCAGCAGGCGGGCCGAGCTGATCCGGCGCGGGTCGGCGGTGAACAGACCCGGCACGTCGGAATGAATTTCGACCCGTTCGGCATCGAGCAGGGCTGCCAGGCAGGTGGCCGAGGTGTCCGAGCCGCCCCGGCCCAGCAGCACGGTCTGGCCATCGTCGCGGCCGGCGGCAAAGCCCGGCATGATGAAAGCCGGGCCGTCCTGGGCCAGCCGCTCGACCAGCGCCGGATCGGGTCGGGCCGGGCAGTCGGCCGATAGCCAGCCGGCGCGTTCGCCACGCGGATCATAGCCGGGGCAGCGGAGCAGCTCGCGGCTGTCCTGCCAGCGAACGGGCAAGCCTTGCCCGGCCAGCCAGGCCGCGCCGAGACGGCTCGACAGCCATTCGCCGGAGGCCAGCACGCGGGCCTGAACGTGGGGCTGGTCAAGCTGGTCGGTATCGGCCAGCAATTCGGCCAGCTCGTCCAGCGTGGCTTTGATCGCGGTCTCTGCGGTGGACTCATCCAGCCCCAGCTCGTCGGCCAGGCTCATGTGACGTCGACGGATTTCGGCCATGATCTGCGCCCCCGGTTTTCGCAGCCCGGGGTCAAACTGGGCGTCGAGCAGGTCGGTGACGCCGCGCAGGGCCGAGACCACCACGGCAACATGGCGACCGTCGTTGAGACCATCATGAATGCAGCGCGCAATGTGCTGCCAGTGATCAGCGCGGGTTACCGAGCTGCCACCGAATTTCAACACCCGCCAGAGGGCGGATTGGCTGGATTGCTTGGACATGGATTATTCGAAATCAGGGAAAAAAAGAAGTAGGACGAGGTCAGAGAGGCAAGACAAGCGACCGGCCATGTTACAAAAGACTGACCGGTTCAGGGCTTAATTTACGCTATATCAACTAATGAGCGAGTTAATCACCATTCAGGAGTGGGCCCGATCCGGCGGCTTGACGGACGTGGGATTGGTCCGAGCGACCAATCAGGACGCCATCCTGATGGACGATGAACTGGGGCTTTGGCTGGTCGCTGATGGCATGGGGGGGCATGCCGGCGGCGCTCATGCCAGCCAGTTGGCCGTTAATGTCATTCAAGAGCGGGTTCGTGCCGGCAGCCCGCTGGGTGATGCCATTCTGTCGGCCCACGAGGGTATTCGAGACGATCAGCGGGTGTATCCCGACATGGCCAGCATGGGCACCACGGTGGTGGCTGTACGGGCCTTGGCCGATCAGTGGCAGTTGTGCTGGACTGGCGACAGCCGAGCTTATCGCATGAGGGTTTCTCCTCGCTCGGCGACCCTGGAGCGTCTGACTCGCGACCACAACGTGGCCGGCATGCTGTTGGCCGCTGGTGCACTCAGCCCGGAAGAGGCCGAGCGTCATCCGCAAAAACATGTGCTGACCGATTGCCTGGGTATTCCCGGCGTGAAGCCGCCCCGTATCGAGTGCCAGTCGCTGGACATGGCCGCTGGTGATGTCCTGTTGCTGTGTTCGGATGGCCTGAGTGGCGAACTGCCCGATGAACGGCTGGAGGCAATGCTCAGGCAGGGTTCGCAGGATCTCGCCGGGGCTGCCCGGCGCCTGCTTGATGCGGCCCTCGATGCCGGGGCGCACGATAACGTTTCCGTGGTGCTGGTGGCCGCACCCAGTGGGTCCAACGGTGCCTCACCGCCCAGGGCCAGGGGCTGGCGACGGCTGTTCCGCCGCGGCTGATCAGCCTGGCGCCGACTTGTATTTGCCCAGAACCACCACGGTTTTGCCGCGCGCGCGGATGACGCCTTCTTCCTCCAGTGATTTCATCACCCTGCCTGCCATCTCCCGCGAGCAGCCGACAATGCGGCTGATTTCCTGACGCGTGATCTTGATTTGGCAGCCTTCCGGGTGAGACACCGCGTCCGGTTCCTCGCACAGATCGATCAGGGCCTTGGCCACCCGCCCCTGAGTGTCGAGAAAGGCCAGGTGGAAGACCTTGCGGCGTGTTTGCAGCAGGCGCTGGGCCAGTTTCGAGCCAATTGCGGTCATGATTTCCACCGCGCAGTCGGCGAGTTCACCCTCCAGCGCTTCATTGAAGCGGCTATAGGACATTGAAGCCAACTCACAATCGCTGCGCGACCGGACCAGCACCTCGCGTGATCGGGGCTTCATGAAGACCCCCATTTCGCCGAGGAAATCGCCTGGGTTGAGATAGCTGAGGATGAGTTCGCGGCCGTCATCTCCTTCGGTGGAAACGGTCAGCGAACCCTCGATGACGTAGATCAACGATTCTCCGGCGTCACCGGGCCGCATGACCGTTGTCTTTGCCCGCACGTGTTGTCGCTGGCAGATGGCCAGAAACCGGTTCATGGCTTCTCGGTCGACTGGATAAAACTGGAATTCGTCCATGCTGTCCCTTGGTTGGTCGGGTTCACCCGAAGCGAATGGCCGCCCCGAGTGCTTGATGCGCTGCTTGCCATTTCGAGTCATGATCGGAAAAACCGTCAAACCCGGAATGACAGTGGCCCGGGCGGGTGCCGAACCTGACGCAGCGCGATTGTAAGGGGATTTCTTCTGCATTATTCGCCGGTTGCCTCGAATCGTCAAATGTCACTTTGGGCGATCGGGATGGCATAGAGCCGATGGCTGAGCGATAATTGCAGGTTAACGTTTCAACGCAGAAAGTCTGGGTTCCAATGAACGATATGAAGAAGCGCAAGATCAAGCTCCACGGGTTCAACAACCTGACCAAGGCCCTGAGTTTCAATATCTACGATATGTGCTATGCCACCACCGAGGAGCAGCGCGAGGCCTATATCGCCTATATCGATGAGGCCTACAACGCCGAGCGCCTGACCCAGATCCTGACCGACGTGGCCGATATCATCGGCGCCAATATTCTCAACATTGCCCGCCAGGATTACGAGCCGCAGGGTGCCAGCGTAACCATCCTGATTTCCGAGGAGCCGGTCATCAACGAGACCGACGCCAGCTCGCCCGGCCCGGGTCCGCTGCCGGAAACCGTGCTGGCCCACCTCGACAAGAGCCACATCACGGTGCACACCTATCCGGAAAGCCATCCGCACGATGGTATCTGTACCTTCCGGGCCGATATCGACGTGGCCACCTGTGGCGTCATTTCACCGCTGAAGGCGCTGAACTACCTGATCCACAGCTTCGAGTCGGACATCGTGACCATGGATTATCGGGTGCGTGGTTTTACCCGTGACGTGCGTGGCCGCAAGCACTTCATCGACCACAAGATCACCTCGATTCAGGATTTCCTGAGCCGTGATACCAAGAACGCTTATGAGATGATCGACGTGAACGTCTACCAGGAGAACCTTTTCCACACCAAGATGCGGCTGAAAGAGTTTGACCTGGACAACTACCTGTTTGGCATCAACGCCGACGACCTGGACAGCCGCGAGCGCAAGCGTATCGACCGTCGGTTGCGCAAGGAAATGCAGGAATTGTTCTACGGCCGCAACCTGTAACGGCCGCTACTAGTCGACCGGCTTCAGCGGATCGACGATGGCACCAACAATCCAGGCCCTCAGTTCGCTGAGCTGATCGACCGGCAGGTCCGCCATCAGGCTCAATTCAGCCGTGCTCAGGCGCGGGTGGTTCTGCAAGCTATTCAGGTAGCCGTGATCGCTCAGCCACTGGGCCAGCTGCTCGGTGGTGTCGGATCGGAAACGCGACACCTCGCCCTTTTCCAGCGCTCGGATCAGCGCTTGCGGGTCGCCGTTCAACGAGCGATTGAGTTCGATGACGCGCGGCAGGAAATTGTCGCTGATCAGCCCGCTTGCCTGCAGGTCTGCATCTTCCACCCGGCGGTCATGTCGCTTGCGCCAGTCGTCGATCACCCCGCGGGCAGCGGCCAGGCGGGTGCGCAGCAGGTTTTTCTCCCCATCGTTAAGGAACGACTCGGCGGCGGCTGAATCGACAAAGCCCTGGACTTCGGCAAGCCGGGGCAAGTCGAGTTGCATCAATCGCTGGCAAAGCGGCAGGTGGTCATGCAGCAGATGAAAGACGTGCGCCTGGCCGTGGCCGGCCCAGGGGTCAATGGCGTCAATGCCGGCCGCTTCGGCCCACTCCAGCGGCGGTAAATCCTGCGAGTCGGGCAGATCAATGGGTGCTCGCTCGGCCTTCGGCAGGCGATAATCCAGCGGCTTCACCTGGCCGGCCCTGACCTGGGCCATGTCGATCCAGTGCGGGGCAGGGCCATCGCCGGCCCATTCCTGCCAGGCCAGCGCATCATCGCTCTGGGCAGTCAGGTAGAACATCTGGCGACCATCGCGCACCATTTCCTGGACACAGTCGACCACCGCGCGGTAGCGGTCCGGGTCCGTGGTGGTCAGGACTTCATCCATGAATACCGGCAGGCTCACGCTGTCGCTTTCGGCCTGTTCGATCCAGGCCAGGCGAACGGCCAGCAGCAGCTGGACGCGAGTGCCGGTCGACAGTTCGTCAAGGCTGCGTGGCTGGTTCAACCGCTGGTCTAGGGCGGCAAAACGCTCCTGCTCAAAGCGCAGCGCGTAGCGATGGCGGGTAAAACGTTCGAACCAGTGGCCGGCGCGCTTCAAGGCG
The DNA here is from genome assembly GCA_003567685.1 of Gammaproteobacteria bacterium. Lineage (GTDB taxonomy): Bacteria > Pseudomonadota > Gammaproteobacteria > Xanthomonadales > Wenzhouxiangellaceae > Wenzhouxiangella. The sequence goes on along the minus strand of PWYW01000081.1, from coordinate 4,030 downwards.
ATGGGTTCGTTGTCGCTGCGGTGGGCCTGGCGCACGTCATCGACCAGCAGCCGGGCGCCGGCCGCCAGTAGTTGCTGGTCCAACTCGTCGTTCAGCTGGCGCTCCAGCCCCGCTTGGGCGCAGGTCAGGGTTTCCAGCTCGCGCCGCTTGATCAGTTCGCCGTGGCGAGTATGAATTTCGGCAATCTGACGGTTGACGGCGTCGCGGCGCTCGGCTTTTTCGCGCAGCCTGGCCAGCAGGTTTTCCAGGCTGTCGCGCTGCTGTTCCCGCGCCCGCTTGAGCAGGTCTCCTTCCTGGCCCAGGCGGTTTTCCAGCCGCTTGATGTCCAGTTCCAGCTCGCGTCGCTGACCTTCCAGCTCGCGCCAGGCATCGAAGCGTTCCATCTTGTGGTTCAGGCTGCCGGTATCGCCGGCCTTGAGTCCGAGCGACTCGAACAGCTGTCCGCGCCGCTGCTGCAGCTGGGCGATGTCCTCGTCCAGCTCTTCTATTCGGCTGAGCTGGGACTTGACCTGATTGTGGCGCTCGGCGGTCTGGCGAATGCGAGGGCTCAGTTGGTGAACGGCCAGCGCCAGCCCGCGTGCATCGGCTTCGACATCGTTGTCCAGTCCGTGTTGCGCCAGCCTTGCCCGGGCATCGGTCTGGAGCTCGGCCAACCGCCGTTCCAGCTGTTCACGCTCCAGCCGGTTGGCCGCCAGTCGCTGATCGAGCTGCTGGATGTCGAGAAGCTGACGGCTCCAGAGCAGGAAACCGGTCTCCATCCGCCCGTCCAGCGACAGGCCAAGTTGCTCGGCTTGTTCGGCCAGCTGCTTGCGGTAGCGCTCCAACGTCGCGCGCTGGCTGTTCAACTGGTCCCGCACCTCGGTCGCACGGGCCTGGCTGACTTCGTGGCGAGTGGCCGATTCCAGTTCGGTATCCAGTCGCTCCAGCCGTGCCGCGACCTCCTCCGGAGTCCAGCCCAGCGGTGGCTCCACGTCGGTGTCCAGGAACACCTGGCGCGAGCGGCCAAGGTCTCGCCAGCGCCCGATAAAGCGGGCCAGAAGACCAAACGGCACGCCCACGGCCAGCAGGCAAAGCAGAATCAGCTCCGGCGCCGCGCCTGTCTGGTTCAGCGTACGCCAGGCTGCGAGCGTGCCGGCCAGGCCCAGACCACCCCAAAGAACGCCTTCCAGCGGCGACAGGTTGGCCGCTGTCAGCCAGCGGCGCAGTGCCTGGCGGGCCTCATGCAAATCGGCCTGGGAGCGCCCGGTCATGTTGCTCGAGACATGCACTCGGGCCAGTTCGGCAGTCAATCCGCGAATTTGCTCGCGTTGTGCTTGCAGGCGCTCAACCAGCCGTTCCATGGCTTCCAGGCTGTCGGGCTGCAGCACCTTGTCGAGTGCAATCGCCTCCTTGCCCAGTCGGCGCGAGGCGGCCTGAAAAGCGGCTTCGTCGGCTTCGATGCGATCGTCCAGGCCTGCCAGACGCTGTTCCAGCGTGGCCAGGCGGTTGCGCTGTTCGGCCAATTCGCTTTGCAGGGCCTCGAGGGCCAGCGGATCGGCCGCGCCCGAACGTTCCAGTTCCTCACGGGCCTGGTCAAGCTGACGCCTGGCCAGCGTCCGGGCCTGATGGCGAGCGGCCAGCTCCTGGTCAATCTGGTCCAGCCGGTCCAGTTCATCCCCGCGCAGGCGGTCCATGCCGCCGGGGTACTCGTCAATCAGGATTGATTCGATGGCCTGGCGCCGGGCCAGCGCGTCGGCCAGGGCCAGGGCGTCTTCGCAAGCGCTCAGCCGGCCGGCTGCCGTCGCCGTGGCGTCCAACTCGTCTTCGAGGCCGGCCAGGCGGGTCATTTCGTCATCCAGCTCGGCGTATTCGCGCTCCTTGCCGGCAAGCTGGTTGCGCGTCTGCTCGAGTTCGCGGGCCAGTTTTTGCGGCCGCGGCGGGGCGGTCAGCGGGGCTTGCTGGAGCACGGCGTCCAGATCGTAGCCGCCGGCCAGCAGGGTGCGCAGACGGCTGCTGATGTGTTGTTCGGTCTGGCCCAGGCCGACCAGGTCTTCCGAGCTGATCAGGTAGGCACCCAGGCTGTCAGCATCCGGCAATCGCGGCTGGCTGACCGTCTCGCCCTGCCGGGACCACTGGGTTTGCAGGCCGGTTCGCCGGCAGGAGGCCAGACTGCCGTCATCATCCCAGTCGGCTGCCAGCTCGCACCAGTTCGGATCGCTGCCGGGGTAGAGCAGGGCGCGAATGGCTCGAACCAGGCTGGATTTGCCCGAGCCGTTTGGTCCGGTGATGACGTTGACGGCTTGCGGCTCGAAATCGACGGCAAAGGGCTGTTCAATGCCGGCCAGACGATTGATCTCCAGGCGCTTGAGTTTCATTGCTGGCCTCCGCGCTGGGCCAGCAGCTCGACAAGGCTGAGCCGTGCGGCCTCGCTTAACTGTCGGGCGATCTCCCGGTCGCTGAAGCGCCGCTCCAGATGCTTGAATTCCCGGCTGTTGCCAATCGATTCAAACAATGGTCGTGCCTGCTCGATCAGCTCCGCTCCTGGCCCTTCATCGGGCGTCTCAAGAGCCAACAGGCGCTGGGCCAACAGGCCGCAGGGGTCACTGCGGCGGGCCAGTTTGGCCAGGTCCAGTTCGGGCAGCAGTTCGACATCAATCTTGTCGATGAAGCAGCGAACGCCCGACTCCTGCCAGCTGCGCGCTTCTTCGCCCAGCCGGCGGATATCGGCCGGCAGTTCGGCGGCTCTCGGGCTCTGGCCGTGAAAGCGCAATCTCAGGCCCAGGGCGTCGGGCAACGGTTGCCGCTGGCCAATGGCCTTGATACGCTCGCGGCAGGCGCTCAAGACGCGGCCGCCGAGTTTTTCGGCGCTGTCCGCGCCGTTCACGTCAATGTCGATTCGCTCGTAGCGCAGTGGGGCAATTGCGCGTTGCTCGGCGCGGACTTCGCGACCGTCGATGCGAATCAGCCAGGGGCCCCGGGCCCCGGTTTCGCTGGCCCTGAGTGCGCTGACCGAACCCAGGTAGCCCATCGGCCGCGTGCCCTCCAGCGCGTCGGGCTGATGAATATGGCCCAGCAACCAGGCGTCGACATCAGCCTCGACCAGATCGGCGCTGCTGACGGGTGCGTAGTGGCTGTCGGCCTGGTCACGGTCGCAGTGCAGCAGGCCGAGCAGCGCGCGTTGGCGCCGACCCTTGGGCTCTTCCTGCAGGCTGTGCAGCGGGTTGCTTCGAACATGGGTCTGCGGGAAGGACCAGCCAAGCAGGTCGATTTCGCCCAGCTCGACCTGTTCCCATTGCCCGTCAGCGCCCAGCAGCGTGAGCTGCTCGATTTCATCGGCCAGTCGCGGCAGCACATGGGTGTCGTGATTGCCCGCTACGGCAAACACCGGAATGCCGGCGCCGGCCAGTCGCTCGATGCCTTGCTTGAGTTGGCCGTAGGCGACAAAGAAGTCGCGGCTGCGCTCGACCACGTCGCCGGCCAGCAGAATGGCATCCACTTCCAGCGCCAGCGCTTCGCTGACGGTGCGGTGCCAGGCCGTTTCCGGGCCCAGTTCCTGACGGCGCTGGGCCAGGTCATCGGGCAGGCTGGCCGGCAGGCGGCCCAGGTGGATGTCTCCAACGGCAAGCAGGCGGGTCATGATGATAGTGTCTGGCATTCCCTCGAGTCGGCCCACTCACGATAGCCCATGGCCTGCCTCCTCACAAGCGCGGGAATCATCCAATGCGGGCTGTGGTCGAATCGGTCATGAAACCGCCTCGCTTGATTGCCCTGACCCTGCTGGCCTGTCTGCTGACCGGCTGCGCCGCCACCTTGAGGCCGCCGGAAGGCCTGTCTGATCCGGCGCCGGTGATCGTGCTGGACCACGGCCGCCACAACAGCCTGGTGCTGATACCGGCCGAGGACCGGGTAGTGCGCTATGCGCTGGGCGAATGGGCCTGGTATGCCGACCGCCAGACCGGTCTGAGGCAAGCCTTTTCAGCCTTGTTGATCGACACCCCGTCGGCCCTGGGGCGGGCCGAGCTGCGCGGGACGGCTCCGGCCTGCTGGCCGG
>PWYW01000031.1 GCA_003567685.1 Gammaproteobacteria bacterium | reverse complement strand
TGAACGGGCACCTTGATCGCCGACAGGGCGGTTTCCCAGCCGCCACGCCCGCGGCCCACGTCGTGGCTGTCCATGGCGGCCATCAGTCGCTGGTAGCTGACCGGGTCGAAGCGGCTTTTCAAGGCCAGGCCATGATGGTCCAGCCAGTCTTCGGCCGGGTGGGGGTCGGCATTGGCCTGGTCGAAGCGGCTGTCCAGATTGTCCCAGTGCCGGTAGCTCAGCATGGCCACCATGCGTGCCAGTTCCAGGTCGCCGTGTTGAGCCAGGGCTCGGCGCTGGATGTGATTGAAGGCGCGCGCCCAGGGCGACTGTCTGGCAGCCGCGGCAATCACCACGGCGGCATCGATTCGCTCATTGGCCATCACCAGCCATTCCAGTACCTGCATGCCGCCCAGCGAGCCGCCGATCACCAGGCGCAGCCGATCCACGCCCAATCGGTCGAGCAACAGGCCCTGGACCTGGACCATGTCACGCACGGTGATGCGCGGGAAACGCTGGCCAAGTGGATCGCCATCCGCTCCGAGACTGCCCGGGCCGGTGGTTCGGCCGCTGCCGCCGAGGACATCGGCACAGACGATGAAATCCCGCTCCGGATCGAGGGCCCGCCCCGGCCCCAGCAGGGCGGGCCACCAGTGCTCCAGATTGCTGTCGCCGGTCAGGGCCGGGCAGACCAGCACGGCGTTGTCGCCCTCGGGGCTCAGCCGGCCCCAGGTTCGGTAAGCAATGTTTAGCGTTTTCAGTTGGCCGCCCCCCAGCAGGGAGGGCGGCGACGGAATCCGCAGGCGGCGAATGGGCACGCTCATGCGGCGGCCTGCAGTCCGGCCCGCTCAAAGGCCTGGCTGAAATCTTCGATGATGTCGTCGATGTGTTCGATACCCACCGAGACGCGGATCAGTTCGGGCTTCACGCCGGCGGCCAGGCGTTCGGTCTCGCTCAATTGCTGGTGGGTGGTCGAGGCCGGATGAATCACCAGGGTCTTGGCATCGCCCACGTTGGCCAGATGGCTGGCCAGTTCCACCGAATTGATGAAGCGCTGTCCAGCTGCTTCGCCGCCGCGTATGCCGAAGGTCAGTACAGCGCCAAAACCATTGCGGAAATAGCGCTTGGCGCGCTCATGCTTGGGGTGATCGGGCAGGCCGGGATAATTCACCCAGGCTACCGACGGATGAGCCTGCAGCCACTCGGCGAGGGTCTGGCTGTTCTCGACATGGCGTTGGACGCGAAGCGACAGGGCCTCCAGCCCTTGCAGGAACTGGAAGCTGTTGAACGGGCTCAAGGCGGGCCCGAGATCGCGCAGGCCCTCGACGCGGGCGCGGATGATGAAGGCGATATTGCCGAACGGGCTGTCCTTGCCGAAGGCCTCCCAGAAGTTCAGTCCTTGATAGCCGGGTGCCGGGTCAGTAAACAACGGGAAGCGGCCGTTGCCCCAGTCGAAAGTGCCGGCATCCACGATCACCCCGCCGACCGAGGTGCCGTGGCCGCCAATCCACTTGGTGGCCGACTGGACCACGATATCGGCACCGTGTTCGATCGGCCGTATCAGGTAGCCGGCGGCGCCGAAGGTGTTGTCGACAATCAGTGGCAGACCGTGCTTTTTGGCCAGCGCGGACAGGCCCTCGAAATCCGGCACATGGAAGCCGGGGTTACCCAGGGTTTCGACGTAAATGCCGCGGGTGTTGTCGTCGATCCGGGCCTCGAAGGCGGCCAGGTCGTCGCCTTCCACCAGGCGGACATCAATACCCAGACGCGGCAGCGAGACCTTGAACTGGTTGTAGGTGCCGCCGTACAGCGAGGCGCTGGCAATGATGTTGTCGCCGGCCTGGGCCAGGGTAGTGATGGTGATCAACTGGGCCGACTGGCCCGAACCGGTGGCCAACGCGGCCACGCCGCCTTCCAGCGCCGCCACCCGTTGTTCAAATACATCGGTGGTCGGGTTCATGATGCGCGAGTAGATGTTGCCGAATTCCTTCAGCGCAAACAGACGCGCGCCGTGCTCGGCATCATCGAAGATGTACGAGGTGGTCTGGTAAATCGGCACGGCTCGCGCATTGGTGCCCGGGGCCGGCTGCTGGCCGGCATGAACCTGCAGGGTTTCAAAACGGTGCTTGTTGTTGGTGGTCATCGGTACTGTCCTCGAACGGTGGTTGAGGCGGTGGCCGATCACGAAAAAACCCGCACCGGCCAGGCCGCTGCGGGTGGGATGAAAACGATTGGGTCAGAAGTTAAACGACGATCTCATCCAGCGTCCGCAGCAAGGGCTGCTGACACATGCACATGCTCATGTGGCCGGCCGGGACGTGGAAGAAGAAGTCAATCATCATGCCGTCATTGAAACCCACGCACCGCTCCGGGTCAAGGCGTTGTTCATAACTGTTCGGTCTAAGGCATAACCGAGCGGCAGGAAATCCGGAGCGTATCCCCGGCTGCGCGTTATCCTATGGAAAGACAATCAACAGCAGGGCTCAGCAGGTCATGACTCATTACGGCGCGCAACTCCGGATTCCTGCCACCTACATGCGCGGTGGTACCAGCAAGGGCGTGTTTTTCCGGCTGGATGACCTGCCTGAGGCAGCCAGGGTGCCCGGGCCGGCTCGCGATGCGCTGCTGCTGCGGGTGATCGGCTCACCTGACCCTTACGGCAAGCACACCGATGGCATGGGCGGGGCCACTTCCAGTACGTCCAAGATTGTGATTTTGTCGGAGTCCAGCCAGCCCGATCATGACGTGGACTACCTGTTTGGCCAGGTGTCGATCGACCAGCCGTTTATCGACTGGTCGGGCAACTGCGGCAACCTGACCGCCGCGGTCGGCTCGTTTGCCATCAGCCAGAAGCTGGTCGACCCGAGCCGCGTCCCGCAGGACGGCGTTTGCAAGGTTCGCATCTGGCAGGCGAATATCCAGAAAACGATCATTGCGCACGTGCCGATGCGTCACGGAGAGGTCCAGGAAACGGGCGATTTCGAACTGGACGGCGTGACGTTTCCTGCGGCCGAGGTCGGTATCGACTTCGTTAAGCCAACCGGTAACGCGGCGGTGTTGCCAACCGGGCGGCTGATTGATGAGTTCGAGGCGCCGGGTTTTGGACGCTTGCAAGCCAGCTTTATCAGCGCGGGCATTCCCACCATCTTTGTCAACGCCGTCGATATCGGTTTCGTTGGCGATGAATTGCAAGCCGCGGTGAATGACGATCCTGAGCTGCTGGCGCGGCTGGAAGTTCTGCGCGCTCACGGTGGTGTCGCCATGGGCCTGTTCAAGCACCCTGATGAGGCCGCCAGTCGCCAACACACGCCCAAGCTGGCCTGGGTGTCGCCGCCGGCCAGTTACACGGCCTCCAGCGGTAAACCCGTGTCGGCTTCCGATATCGACCTGAACGTACGGGCCATGTCGATGGGCAAGCTGCATCACGCCATGATGGGCACGGCGGCGGTGGCCATTGCCACGGCCGCCGCTATTCCCGGCACGCTGGTCAACCAGGCTGCCGGGGGTGGTTCGCGCGATGCCGTGGTGTTTGGCCACCCGTCGGGCACCCTCAAGGTCGGTGCCCAGGCCAGCGATCATCAGGGGGTCTGGCGCGTTGCCAAAGTGAGCATGAGCCGCAGTACTCGGGTATTGATGGAAGGCTGGGTCCGGGTGCCTTCACCCTTGCCAGCCTGACCGGCCGCTAAGTTAACGATTTTTCAGGCCCGTGCCAGGCTCAAGAAGGAGGGGAACCAAGGTGACTGCGAACAACGTGCGGGAAGAGCGTCCTGCAATACTCACTCAGGCGCTGCTGCTTGCGGTGCTGGTGGGCATTATCGTCCTTGTTCGCGTGTCCTGGCCCGCAGTGTATCCATGGCTTCAGGGTTTGAGCAGCTTTCAACTGGGCTTTCTGGCCAGCCTGGTCGCCGGGTTGATGACGGGCGTTGGTGCCCTGCCGATTTTCTTCATGGGTCGGCGCTTGAAGCAAGCCACGGAAGACGGCCTGATGGGTTTTGCTGCCGGGGTGATGCTGGCTGCTACGGCGTTCGAATTGATCGCACCTGCGGTGGATCTGGCCGAAGCCCAGTACGGGTCAAATCTGATGGCGATCCTGGTGCTGGTCGCTGGCATGGGGCTTGGTGGCCTGGGGTTGCTGCTGGTTCAGTGGCTGGTCCCTCATGAAAACTATCGCCTGGGTCTGACCGGCCATGCCGATGTCGCGACCGTCCGTCGCGTGCACTTGCTGATCCTGGCGCTGGTGTTGCACAACGTGCCGGAGGGTCTGGCCGTTGGCGTCGGTTTTGGTGGTGATGCCCGCGATGGTATTACGCTCGCCATCGGGATAGGCCTGCAAAATATGCCCGAGGGCCTGATCGTTGCGGTTGGCTTGCGCCTGCTGGGCTATCGTGCCATGACCGCCTTTCTTGGCGCGACGGCCACCGGCCTGGTGCAGCCGGTGGGTGGCCTGCTGGGCGCGGCCGCGGTGGGTGTTTCCGAAATGATGCTGCCCTGGGGGCTGGCCTTCGCGGCCGGCGCCATGCTGTTCGTGATCAGCCACGAAATCATTCCTGCTTCCCACCGTAATGGCCACCAGTCGCGCGCTACCGTCGGTCTGTTTATCGGTTTTCTGAGTTTGCTTGCCATTGACCTGGTCATTGGGTGATAGTCATCAGGAATCCTGGACCACCCGTGTGGCCTACCATCAACCCGGCAAGGAGATGCCTGCGGCAGTCTTCAAGGAGCTGAAATGAAAGCGGTTTGTTCCATTATTGTTGTGAGCCTCCTGGTTTTGACCGGCTGTCAATCCCGGGACGAATCAGAGTCGGTTGACTCGCCATCCCAGTCCGACGAACCTATTGCCATCACTGAACAGTCCACCACCGAGGCCGACCCCATGGATAGCCTGCCCGATGACGCGGCTCTGCTGGAATCGTTGAGCAAGGGGAATCGGACATTCGCGTTGGCCGCCTTTCAGCGACTGCTGAACAGTGACGATGCCGAGGATAATCTGCTGATCTCACCGCATTCCATCCTGTCTGCGTTGGCCATGGTTTACGCTGGCGCTGACGGACAGACGCGGGAGCAGATGCGACAGACACTGCGCTTCAACCTGGATGAGCCCGCGCTGCACCAGGCTTTCGACGCGCTGGACAAGGCACTTGCCGAACGTGCTCAAGTGAGCCGAAATGACGATGCCAAGGGGTTCGAACTGAGCATCGTGAACCGGCTCTGGGCCCATGAAAGCTATGAATTCGTCCAGGCCTACCTCGACCTGGTAGAAGCGCACTATCGGGCCGGTGTGGAGCGGGTTGATTTCGCCAATGACTACCAGGGGGCACGGCTGGCCATCAATGACTGGGTGGCTGCACAAACCCGGGATCGAATCGAGGACTTGTTGCCGGAGGGCGCTCTGGATGAAGAGACTCGCCTCGTTCTGGTCAACGCGATCTATTTCCTGGCCAGTTGGCAGGAGGCTTTCGATACTGAACTCACCCGGAACCGGGCATTCCGCACACTCGCCGGGGATGTTGTGGATGTGCCGATGATGCAGCGTACGGGCCGGTTTCCCGCCTACCTGGGTGATGAGACCGTTGCGGTCGCCATCCCCTACCTCGGCGAACAGGTGTCATTGCTGGCGATAATGCCCACCGATGAATCGGCCGATTTCGAGCGATGGCAAGCCGGGTTAGACGCGACCGCTTTCGATTCGGTGGTCGACGGACTTCAAGGGCGTCGAATCGCCCTCGATTTCCCGCGTTTCTCGGCCGACGGCGGCTTCCGTCTGGCCAGACTGCTGCGTGCCATGGGCATGGAAGCGGCCTTTTCTCCGAGTGATGCCAACTTCAAACGCATGACCGGGGTTGGTCCTGGCGTCATCGGGCAATCCCTGTACATTGATGAAGTCTTCCACCAGACCTTCATCGAGCTGGATGAGGCCGGAACCGAAGCGGCCGCTGCAACCGCTGTGGTCATGATGCGGGTGACATCGATGCCAGTGGAAGACGACCCGATTGTCGTGCGTTTCGACCGGCCGTTTATCTATGCCATTTATGACCATCCGACCGACAGCATCTTGTTTCTGGGCAGGCAGGGAGCGATCAGCCCCTGATTGACCTGGCCCTGGTTGAAGCCCCTGGGCAGGGGTTTCAGCTCAGGCCGGGTGCCGAGCTGGCTGGCTCGGAATGGTTGGTCAAGCCGTCCACCACCACCTGATTGCGTCCCAGGGCCTTGGCGCGATACATCGCCTTGTCTGCACGACGCAGACAATCCGCCCATTCATTGTCGGTCGGCAAGCGGCAGGCGATGCCGATTGATGCCGTCACCGAGATGTCTGACGGGTCATGGCTAACCGGTTCTGCTTCGATTGAGGTTCGGATGCGCTCGGCTACCGATTCAGCCTGGTCGGGCGTGGTGTGGGGCAGCAAGACGGCGAACTCTTCGCCTCCCACGCGGCCGAAAATATCCTCTGGGCGCAGGCGGTCTTGAACCCGCCGGACAACCTCGATCAAGACCTGGTCCCCTGCCTCGTGGCCGTAATGGTCATTCACCCGCTTGAAGTGATCCAGGTCAATCAAGAGCGTGCAGCTTGTCCCGGTGGAATTGGACGAGTGGAAATGGCGAGCGGCCTGCCGCGTCATTGCGTGGCGGTTGAGGATGCGGGTGAGGCCATCGGTACTGGCAAGCTCTTCAAGCCGGTGACTGTTGCGTTCCTGATACAGCAAAAGAAAAGCAATGCTGGCAACAATTGGTGACAGGCTGGCGTAAATGACCGCAATGGAGTCCGTCGTCGATGCGCTCAGAAAGTTGCCGTCATACTGCGGTGAGTCCAGATGAACGATTGAGCGCAGTATGGCGACCACGACGCCAGTGGCGGCAACGACCGCAACAATATTCAGCGGCATGGATGGCTTTTTGCGTCGCCCCTGGAGCACCGACACCAGCATGAACGCCAGGATGATGCCGATGGCAGCGGCATTCATGATGACCAGCATGCTGAAATTGCCAACGAAACGAGCGACCAGGCCCATGGCCGCCGCGGTCAATGTCGCCAGCAGGACCATCGGCAATCGCCGCTCCGGAAGATCGATGAATCGCCGCAGGGCGCGAGTCAACTCTGCAAAGCTCAGTATCAAGAACAGGTTGGCGCCGAAAGTGAGCAGCAGATCCGTTGAGGTTCCGCGAATCATGAACAGGGTCCAGCCGATGGGCTGCATGATCAGCGCGGTAATCCAGATGTACAGGCTTTCACGTTCGTTGGGCGGGAAAGTCCGGGCGCTCAGCCAGAGCAGCCCAGCCATCAGGCCGCATAGCAATAGGCTCATCACCATTATGGTGAATATGTCCAGCATACCTCCCCTTTTGGTCCTGATTCTTCGGCGAAACGAACCCTGAAACCAAACTCTAGCGCAATTTTTCTGTCGATTCATTGAGAATCAGCACAAACTGAGCAAAAAATGCGCGCAAAACGATCAACTTTCGCTGAAAGTGCCTTGGTAAACGGTTTTCTGATGTTGCCGTGGTTTTCCCTGGTTGGATCCTTGCTGGCTGGCTCTCCCGAGCGTGTGGAGCGACTGGACCTGGTCATTGCCGCTCCTGATAGCCCGGCGCAAAAGATTGAAGCCCTGGCTCCCGGACACGTTCGGATGGTCAACATGGATGGGCGACCGGTGACGCTGTCCTTCCGGAATGACCAGTTCCGCGGTAGCCGTTTACTGGTGCTTCAGATGGGGCATGTAGATGATGATGCACGAACCCTGCAGCTGGACCAGGCGATGCCAAGCCGCCAATGGCTTGATAGTGAATGGCGGGTCGACGCCTACCCGCACGGCTGGCTGGCCCGGTATTGTGGGGCTTTCGAAGCCATCAGCGATCCCTTCAGACGTCGTCCGTCTGCGCGGCTGCTTGTCGATGGTCGTTCGTACTTAACGCCATCGGATTGGCGCGGCGAAACAGGCGCGACTCTGGAGCCTGTCCATCCCAAGGGCGGTTTTTCTCCCTGGCGCGTTGCGCCCGCTGGCGATGACGCGGCTTTGGTGTTCGAAAATGCAAATACTGGCCAGCGTTTTTCACTTGAATCGCCCCGTGGTGACATGCCTGCGCTACGTGACTGGCATCATGCTGATGGCATTGTTACGGTCGCGTTCACCCCCGAAGCCTATTCCTTCGAGCTCTGTCGCTCGACGCTGCCTGATCATTCGGGAACGGAAGACCGGCTGGAGCAACGCCTGACAGAGTATTTCTTTGATTCCAGGCATTTCTCCGAGCAATGATCGCCGGGTAACTGAACACACGTGACAGCTGCCAGGCAAGCGGCTATAATCCGGCCCCTTGCCGGTGTAGCTCAGGTGGTAGAGCAACGCATTCGTAATGCGTGGGTCGGCGGTTCGAATCCGTCCACCGGCACCATGTTCCAAAGGCCCCGTTACCAGACGGGGCTTTTTCGTTTCCGATGGCACATTCGAACCGCCGACCCAATCAAGAAGCGTTCGACCCGAGCGGCGTGAGCCGCGAGGACGCTGACGCGCAGCGTCGGCAATCCGTCCACCGGCACCTTATTTCAAAGGTCCCGTTACCAGACGGGGCTTTTCCCTCAGGTGTTTGTGGGCGACCGTCTTCATTTTCGTGGTGCTAGCCTTTTGCGTTACAGTGAAGGTGTTCCGGGATGATGGCGCCCAACCATTTGATCGTCGACAGTCAGGCATGGGGAGACACACGTAATGAAACGCATGGCTAGCGCTGCTTGGGTGGCCAGGTTTGTTCTTGTTCTTACTTTCTTTGCCGCGGTTGAACCCATCGAGGCGCAGGAACTCAGCCTCGACTTCCGTGCGGCACACGAGCGTCTACTGGACCGCAATGAGCGCCTGGCCGCCGCCCGGCAGGGTATCGACCGGGCACAATTCCAGCAGCAGGCAGCTGATGCCGCGCGCCTGCCGGTCGTGGAAATTGACGGCAGCCTTACCCGCCTGAATGACCCGCTGGAAATTGACCTGACGAGTGTGCGGCAGCGAGTCAACCAGGTCTTCCCCGGTGATTTACCGCCCGGCCTGATTCCTTCTGGCATCCCGGTTCAAGACCAGACGTTTGCCAATCTCGCTGTTCAGGCGGTTCAGCCGATTTACCTGGGCGGGCGCATTGATGCCGGCCGCTCGGCCGCGCGGGCCGGCGTCGCCGCCGAACTCGCCGTGGTGGATCGGCTGCAGGGTGACTTGATGGTGGAGTTGGTGCAGCGCTACTTCGGCCAGGTGGTGGCGGGTGAAGCGCTGGCCGTCAGGCAGCAGTCGGTCGACAGTCTGCGCCAGCTGGCCTTCAATGCACGCCGGTTGGAAGAGGAGGGTGAAATTTCGCGGGCCGAGCGATTGCGCGCCGACGTGGCGCTGATTGAAGCCGAGGGCGAATTGGCATCGGCCCGCGAACAGCTCAACCTTGCCCGTGCCGCATTGGCTACGCTTCTTGCCAGTGAACAGACCGTGACCACCATGACTGCCATTCCTGGTCCGCCACCCCGATATGATTCGGGCGACTGGCGTGCCCGTTCCGTGGAGAATAACCCTGCCGTGCTTGAGCTGGATGCCCGGCTGACACAGGCGGGGGCCGCTGCTCGGGCCGAAAAGGGCATGCTGAAACCAAGCCTGGTACTGGTTGGTCGGCGTGAGCTCTATACCAACGACCTGACACTGATCGAACCGGATTGGGCCGTCAGTCTGCGGGCCAGTTGGCGTTTTTTCGACGGTGGTGCACGCCGGTCGCGGGCGTCAGCCGCCGAGGCACGGGTCATGGAGTTGGAGTGGCGGCGCAGCGCGTTGGAACGCCAGATTGGCTTGTTGGTTGACCAGCAAATCGAGGCCCAGCATGCGGCCCTGGAACGTCATGTAACTTTTTCTGCCGCGGCCGAGTTGGCTGATGAAAGCTTGCGTGTTCAGCGCCGTGCCTTCGAGGAGGGTTTTGCCACCTCGCTGGAGGTGATCGAGGCGGACTTGGCTCGTTCGCGGGTAGCGCTGGCGCGGGTGTTGGCGCGCTATGAGGCCTGGGTAGCCACTGCTGCCTTGCATGCCGCCGCCGGCGCTCCAATGGCACTGATAGATCGCATCGAGGAAATGCCCAATGACTGACATTACTGACAATCAACCGCCAAAATCCCCGGGGCGCGGGCCTGGCCGGGGAGGGTTGCTCGTTGCCAGTGTGGCGCTGATCCTGGTGCTTGCTCTGATCCTGTGGCTGACCCGCCCCGGCCCAGCCTACCTGCAGGGACAGATCGAAATTGACACGGTCCGGGTGTCCGCCAAGATTGGTGGTCGGGTTGCTTCATTGGAAGTCAGTGAGGGTGACTCGGTGAGCACCGGCCAGCTGGTGGCGGTACTGACCACCCCGGAAATCGAAGCCCGCGCCAATCAGGTGCAGGCCCAGGTCGACGCGGCCTCGGCCGGCGTGGAACTGGCCCGTGACGGTGCACGCGAAGAACAGATCCGAGCCGCCCGTGCCCAGCTTGAGGCCGCTGAAAGCGTTGCCGAGCTGGCGGCCGAAACGAGAAACCGTATCGAACGCTTGTACGCGGACGGTGTGGTGCCGGCCCAGCGTCGCGATGAAGTTGTCACCCAGGCACGGGCCGCACGCGCCCAGGCCGATGCCGCGCGCGAAGCCCTACGCGTGGCCGAAAACGCCGTTCGTCCCGAGGAATTGCGCGCTGCCGAGGCGCAACTGCGCCAGGCACAGAGCGGTCTTGAAGAAGTCCAGGCGCTGCTGGTTGAAAGCCATCAGTTTTCGCCGGTTGACGGCAGCGTGCTGGTTCGTGTCGTCGAGGCCGGCGAGGTGGTCGGTCCCGGTTTTCCGCTGTTCGTGGTCGGCCGGCTGGACCAGCCCTGGATGACGCTGAATATTCGCGAAGACCTGATGAGCCGCATCGCCATCGGCCATCGCTTGACAGCCACGGTGCCGGCGCTGGGCGGTCGTGAGGCCGAGTTCGAGATTCATTACATTGCGCCGATGGCCGACTTTGCCACCTGGCGCTCGGCCCGCGACCTGGGTGGCTTTGATTTGCGAACCTTTGAAGTGCGGGCACGCCCGGTGCAGCCGATTGACGGCCTGCGTCCGGGCATGAGCGTACTGGTAGCCGAGAAGTCGCTGGGTCGAGCGCCGTGATCCAGGTCTGGCGACGCGAGCTGGCCCGCTTCAGCTCGACGCCGCGTCTGTGGTGGTTCCTGGTGCTGGTGCCACTGCTGATCAGTCTGCTGCTGTGGCTGATTTTCTCGCTGCGGGTGCCGCAGGATTTGCCGGTGGCCATGGTCGATTTCGACCAGACGGCCGAATCCCGCGCGCTGCAGCGGGCCTTCAGCGCCACGCCCGGCATTGCCCTGGTCTCGGTCGAGGCCGACATGGGGCGGGCCGCCGAATCGGTGCGCCGGGGCGAGGCCTTTGCGGTGTTGGTCATTCCCGATGATTTCGCCCGCCAGATTGTTCGCGGCGAACAGCCGCGCCTGCAGCTTTACGTCAATCGGCAGACCAGCACGGCCGGCAATATTGTCCTGCGCGATGTCACCACGGCCACCGTCACCGCCGGTTTCGGCGTCGATCTGGCCCTGGGCATTTTGCCGGCCATGCTGGTCGACACGCGCCCGCTGTTCAACCCCGGCCTGGACTTTGCCCGTTTCCTGGCCTTGCCGCTGACCGTGGCCGTGCTGCATGTGCTGATAGTGGTAGTGGCCATCGACGTGACCGGCCGCGAACTGCGCGAGCGCACGGCCGGGCAGTGGCTGGCCAGCGCCGGCGGCCGCGCCGGCGTTGCCCTTGCCGCCAAACTGCTGCCGTACTTCCTGTGGTTTTGCTCGTTCGGTGCCGTGCTGTTGTGGTTGATGGCCCGTTCGCTGTCGCTGGAGATTCAAGGCAGCACGATGGCATGGCTGCTGGCCTGGTGCCTGCTGGTGGCTGCCTGCTTCGGTCTGGGCCTGCTGCTGGTCTCGGTGCTGGCCAACCTGCGCCTGGCCACCAGCGTGGCCAGTGTGCTGGTCAGCCCGGCTTTTGCCTATTCCGGCATGACCTTCCCGGTTGCCGCCATGTCAGGCTTTGCTGCTTTCTGGTCGTTCGCCCTGCCGCTGGGGCACTTCCTGCACTTCCAGACCGGCCAGTTGGCCATGGGCATGTCGTTCCGGGCTGGCCTGGTTCACTTGCTGTGCCTGGCCATGTTCGCCGCGCTGCCGCTGCTCACGCTGAAGCGCTGGCAGCGCCTGCTTGGCGACCCTGGCTGCTGGGGTCGAGCATGAGCATGGCCTGGCGAGCTTTCCGGCAGGAATTGAGCGCGGTTTTCCGCGACAAGGCGGTGATTGTCGTGATGCTGGGCGGTAGCCTGTTCTACTCGTTGTTCTACCCCTTGCCCTACCAGCCGCAGGTAGCCACGGAGCTCCCCATCGGCGTGCTCGATCACGACCGTTCCCCGCTGTCGCGGCAATTGATTCGTCGCATGGACGCCAGTGAGTCGGTCGATGTTGTCATCACGGTTCCGGACGCCCTGCGCCTGGAGCGCATGGTGCGTGATGGCCGGCTGGCTGGCTACGTGGAAATCCCGGCCCGGCTCAACGCCCAGGTTCTGCGTGGCGAGCCGGTTCGCGTGGCCGTTTTTGCCAACGCCGCCTACATGGTGATGTATTCCGAAACCGCCCGCGCGGTGTCCGAGGTGGTGCTGGATTTCAACGCCGAGATTGTCGAAGAGCGCCTGCTGATGGCCGGTCGTTCGCCGGTCTTGGCCGAGAATCTGCCCGAGGCCATCGCCCTGGACCGTCACGAACTGTTCAACCCCGACGGCGGCTACGCCAACTACATCGTTCCCGCCGTTCTGGTGCTGATTCTCCAGCAGACCTTTCTGATTGGTATTTGCATGATGCAGGTCGGGCGCGGGCGCTTGCCGGCCGGCACCGCCGGCCTGATCACGCTCGCCGGACGAAGCCTGGCCTACCTGGTGCTGCAACTGGCGATTTTGCTTTTTTACCTGCTGCTGGTCTACCGGGTGTTCGGTTTTCCCAGCCTCGGCTCGGTCGGCCTGGCCTTGCTGACGCTAACGCCGGCCTTTCTGAGCATGATCCTGTTGGGGTTTGCCCTGGGCACATTGTTCAGAACGCGAGAGACCGCGCTTCAGGTCATGATGCTGGTCAGTATTCCGGCGTTGTTCCTGGCCGGCTTCGCCTGGCCGGCCGAGGTAATTCCCTGGCCACTGGACGTGATCGGCTGGCTGATTCCCTCGACGGCCGCGATTGATGCCTTCATCAAGACCCACCACATGGGCGCCTCCTTGCATGAGGTGCGCGCGAGTTGGCTAGTGTCCTGGGCGCTGGCGGCCGGCTATGGTTTGGCGGCCTGGTGGCTGGGCCGCCTGGGCGGCCCAGCGGCTGTTGCTACTCCTCAGGCTGAAGCAGGATGAAGCCGGTCATGTTGAACCCCTGCTCACCGCCAAAGGCGGTGATGCTGATTCGCAGCTGGTGATCATGGCCCTGGGCAACCCAAAATGCCTCGCGTTCGCCTTCGGTTTCGCTGGGCAGATCTTCCTCGTCAACGGTCCAGCCATGGGCAGGCAGGGCGCGGGAGAAAAATGACAGGGAATCGGGCCAACTGATTCCCGGCGCGAACATCACGCTCATGCCGTCGTCGCGAACCATCGACATGCGAATGTTCGCCTGTTCGGGCATCGGTACATGCTGGGCAATAGCGTCGGGAATGCGGGTGTCGAACTGACTGAGCTGGCCGTCACTGGCCGAGTCGGATCCGCAGCCGGCGATCAAGCCGATCAGAAGGGTGGCAACGATTGAAAGATACAGCGTTCGGATCATGGTAAGTGGCTCCCTGGTTATCCAAGACCGTTTGATCCTAGTTACGCAGTCGAGCGCCAAAAACCGCCAGACTTGTTTTAGACAACACCCGGGTGAGCTCAGGATATTTTTGCTCGCAGCGCTCGAGCATGCGAAGGTCTTAGTAAAGATTCAAAGGCTGGCTAGAAGCGGTAAGTCGCTCGCAGGTAGATATCCTGGTCCCTGCGGCGCTGCTCGGCATCCACCAGCCTTTCAAGCTCACGGCGCCAGCGATAGCGCAGTTCGACCGCTGTATCCGGCCTGGCGCGCCAGAGATAGCGGACCTCAAACAGCTGGTCGTTCTCGCGGTAATCGTTCGAGACCAACCAGCCCGGTTCAACGCG
Organism: Gammaproteobacteria bacterium; assembly: GCA_003567685.1. GTDB lineage: Bacteria > Pseudomonadota > Gammaproteobacteria > Xanthomonadales > Wenzhouxiangellaceae > Wenzhouxiangella. The sequence continues at coordinate 3,413 of PWYW01000031.1, read as the reverse complement.
CCCATAAACCGCACCAATGCTGTGTCCTGGCTGCCAATCAAGCAGGTTCAGGCTGGCTTGCCAGGCATTGCCGCCTGTCGACCCATCGCCTGTTAGAAGCTGGGTTTCTCGTGACGGCGTGTTGAAGGCATGGGCCAGTTCGCCGGCCGCCACCAGGCGCATGCCGGCATTCTGGATGGGCCAGGTGGCCGCCAGCTTGGCGCTGACGCCCAGGTAGTCAGTGCGAGAGGGTGAGTCGAGTCCGGAATCGGCCAGCGCGTCGGGGATGTACACCAGCGACAGCATGCGGGTAGTCACCGGCCCCCAGGGCTGGCGCGCTTCGATGCCGGCGAAAACGCTTGAGCGAAATCGGGTTTCCCCAAACTCCAGTGGTCTTCGGGCCGTGTTACCGGTTCCCTTGCGACTGTTCAGCTGTCCGACCAGGTGCAGTTGCCAGTGTTGTCCGACGGGTGTTTCTGCGTAGATTCCATCGGTCCAGCCCAGCCCGAAGTTCGAGGCGTCGTTACGTATCAAACTCTTGCCGGGCACGATGGGCAAATTGAACGAGGTGGCAAAGCGGCCAATCCGAACCTTGGTGCCGGTGTCAGCCTGCAAATAGCGCAAGTTGAACACGTCAATCGTCCCGTCGCCAGCGTTCACTCCAGTGGGATTGGGTCGATGGCGTCGCACGTAGAAGCCAAAGCCGTCCTGGTCGCTGGCAAACGTGCCGCCGACGCCCGTGTTGAGTTGCCAGGCCTTGTCTGATGGACTGGCAGCCCTGAAACGCAGCCGGATGCGGGTCTTGTCGTCGTCGGTACGGCTGCCGTCGCGCTGCTCGTTCCAGTTGGCCAGGTAGCCCACCCGCACATCGCCGCCCAGCTGCCAGTCGGTATTGGCATGCAGAGTCGATGCCTGAGCCACGAATAACAGCATCGTCAACGTGGCAAATGAGGGCAGGGGGAAACGAAGCATCATGTTGAATGCGGGGCAATCGAGGAAAAAACCATGCCCCGGCAAGGGCTTGGGAGACTGGGGCACTCCGGACAGCGATGCCGCCCGGAGTGCCGCTGCTTTGATGTCGTCAGTTGACGGCTGCGATGTTCCAGGCCCGATTCAAGGACATGCCGAAAAATCTGTCCCGGAAAATCGGGTCATTGCTCGATTCGATTTCCACCGAGACCGGGACGACCGCGCGTGGCAGGTCGGGGTCGTTGGAGTCGATGCATAGCCAGGCTTCATGCCAACCCGTATCCAGGCTGCTGGGGTCCACCGTAACGTTCAGTTGGGCCTGGCCTTGTGGTGGCGTGGTGCCTTCCGTTTCACTGACGTTCAGCCACGGAATGTTTTCCGGTGCATCGCATGCCGCTGTCTGGCCGGTCTTGTGCAGGGTCAGGACGGCGTCATTCCAGGTGAGTGTGCTCGAGCTGTTGGCCCAGTCGTGAGTAAAGACGAGGTTCCAGATGCCGTCATCGTCGACGTTGTTGAAAGCACCAGGGTGGGTGCTGGAATAAAAGCCACTGCTGTTGGATTGCTCGCCCTGGAATTCCCATGCATTGGCTACTTCGCTGAACCCGCCGACGTCGAAGCTCTGGCCACCGGGTGCTGTGAGGACCAGTCGGGTGTCCGAGGCCCAGTCGCCTCCCTGAATTACCGCGTTCCCTTCGAAGGTGAAGCCAGTGACTGGCCCGGTATTCTGGACACCCGCCATGACACTCAGACTGATCTCGTCACCACCGCCTTGCAATGCAATCTGCGGCAGACTGAAGCTTTCGTCAACGGTCGATAGTGGCTGCCCGGTGCCGTCGGCAGCTGAGGCCTGCATGATCAGCCATTCAAGCGCCGCTTCGCCGTTGTTGCTGATCGTCAGCGTTTGGCCAGAGGGAGCGTCTTCGGAGGTCATGACCCAGGCCAGGCTCTGCGGTTGAACACTGATTTCCGGATGATTCTGCGGGGGGATGCGGAAGTCGGCAATGATCGGGGCGGTCAATCGTGCGGTGCGGGCATTGTCCCGTTGATTGGCGATCCCCGTAGGATTGCCACCGAAGGAAATGTCGGGGTTGGAGAAATACATCCGACGCTGGCAGCCGCCGGAGCATTGGTTGGCATAAGACATAACCGTGCGGAAACTGCCAGACTGGAAGTGCCCGAATGACCAGGGATAGGACGCATTCGAGGGCGAGGTGCCATTGGCCGGATCATGCTCCATGCCCATGTTGTGGCCATGTTCATGAGCATAGGTCAGGTTGCCCACCGCGCAGTGGGTTCCGGTGACCTGGAACGCGTTACTGGCAAAGCCTGGGCCCGGATTCCTCATGACGTAGCCGCAGCCACAGTAATTCGGCTCGATCAGCAGGCCAACCATGTCGGCATGGTATTCGTTTCGACGAGCCTGGGCGGTTGGGTTGTTGCGGAACGCAGAGAGATCGTTGCTGCAATTGGAGGTTTCGCTGAAGGCCAGCTCTTCAACCAGAACAACCCGGAACTCGGCATCGACGTCACTGTTCATGAACGCCGTGTTGGCGTTGGCGACGGCGGCCTGGGCCATGGTCTCGATCTGGCTGACCCCGCCCTGTTGCTGACGGGCCGCGGGCGTGTAGAACACGATCAGGTCCATCACTACCGTATCGCCGCTGGCCGGCGTTGGTGCTGTCGCTGGCGAGTCATTTGACGTTGAAGGGAGAGGAGCGCGCGCCGGGTCTCTGAAATCAGCCGGTGGTTCAAAGCCGCCGTCGCAGCCGGGAAAACGGCTTTGGTCCAACGCCAAAAGAACCGGGCCGAATTGAAGGCTTCCCGGTCTGAGTTCGAAGACATCGTCGCTGGTGTAGACGAGGCCGGCAATCAGGCCGTTGTGAACTGTCAGCACAACATCGGTGCCGTCTGGCTGCAAGTGACCAACCCAGGTGAATTGACCGTCGCCTCGCTCGAAGCTTCGGCGGTGGGTGGCTTCAACCCGGCCCCGACCCGGTAAATCCAGGATCAAGCGGGCCTCCTGTGCAGAGAAATCGGCCGTCCTCGGGGTGATTTGCCAGGCGCCAATGGCTCCTTCAGACAAGGCGCTCAGATCGCCCGTAACGGCGCGTTGAGGTTCCCACTCCCAGGGTTGATGAGCAGCGGCCAGGCTGCTGGCCAGCAGCAGGGCAAGGAAAACAAGTCCATGGATAGCTTTCAAGTCAGAATCCTCTGAGAACATCAGGAATGCAATCGTAATGAGCCGATCGTGCCCCTCAACACGGGCGGCCCGGGAAGGCATGGAACGCAGAAATTAGCACACGTGCGGTGGTGCATGCAAAATCGCCATTGGTCCAGGGTCGCAGGGCTGGTGGTGCCTTCATTCGTCAGTAAGACTTTCAGAGAGGTGACCGTGTGCAAGAATTAGCAGTGCCATTGACTGGAGCGCGCGTGATCAACCCCATCCCCAACGGCCTGGCGATTGT
>PWYW01000001.1 GCA_003567685.1 Gammaproteobacteria bacterium | reverse complement strand
GGCGAGGGTCGGAGGTTCGAGCCCTCCAGCACCCACCAGGTTTAGGAGTGGTAGTTCAGTTGGTTAGAATACCGGCCTGTCACGCCGGGGGTCGCGGGTTCGAGTCCCGTCCACTCCGCCAACACCCGCAGGGCGCCCAATGGGCGCCTTGTTTGTTTCCGCGGGTCGCAAATTGCGAACCGCTTCCTCACTACTGAATCCTGATCAAAAATCATGCTACAGGCCATACGCGATCGCATTACCGGAGTTGTTGCCATTTTCGTCCTCGGTCTGTTGGCCGTGCCCTTCCTGTTCTTCGGCGTCGAGAGCTACATCCGCGCCGTGCCCCAGGATGCGGTCGCGGTTGTCGGCGATGACGAAATCTCCAGCACTGAGTTCCAGACCAGCTTCGCTCGATTCCGCGCTGAACAGCGCCAGCAACAGGGTGAAGCCTACGATGAGATTGCGACGAATCAGCCGTCGGTCCGCCGTGAGCATCTGGAGGGGATGATTGACCAGCTTTTGCTGCGCCAATACTCGGAATCTTTGGGTTTGACCATCAGTGATGGTCAGATCGCTCAGATTCTGGCGGAAATTCCCGCCTTCCAGGCCAATGGTCGTTTTGACGGCGAGCTGTACCGCCAGGTTGTTCGCGGTAGCGGTCGGACGATTCGCGGTTTTGAACAAGAACTCCGTGACGATTTACTGGTCAGTTTGGTCCCGACGGCACTCTCTGCGTCTGCGGTTGTCACCGAGGCTGAAATTGATCGCATGATCGCGCTTCGCCAGGAGACGCGTCAGCTCAGTTGGATTGAGGTTGCGGCTGAGCAATTCCGCGATCAGGTGGAGCTATCGGAAGCAGATATCGAGGCTTACTACCAGGAAAACAGCCAGGACTTTCTAACGGAAGAGCAGGTCCGACTGGCCTTTCTGGACGTGGATGCCCGAAACATGACCGATGGATTGAGTCTCGACGAAGAAGAGTTGCGCAACCGTTATGAAGCTGCCCGTCAGCGTTACATGACACCGGAGGCGCGCCGTGCGTCCCATATACTGATTGCTTCCGGGTCAGAGCGGAGCGAACAGCAGGCGCGTGAGAAAATCACGGAAATCCTCGCGCGGCTGAACGACGGTGAGTCATTCGAGACGCTGGCCGAAACCTACTCGGATGACCCCTTGTCGGCAGAGCAGGGCGGCGACCTGGGCTTCGTGTCCCCTGGTGAGATGGTTGAGCCTTTCGAGGATGCCCTGTTCCAGCTTGGCGATGCTGGTGAGGTCTCGGAAGTGGTCGAAACCCGTTTCGGTCTTCACCTGATTCGACTCGAAGAAATCCGCCCGCCCCAAGGGATGAGCTTCGAAGAAGCGCGTGAGGAGATCCTGGACGAGTACATCGAGCGGGAAAGCGAGGGGCGCTTCATTGATGTGTCCGAGCGTCTCGTCGACATGATTTTCGCCGATGACAGCAATATCGAGTCGATTGCTCATCAGCTTGCACTGGACGTCGAAGAAACTGACGCTTTCGGTCGCTCGGGGGGCAGTGGGATCGCCCGTCAGGCATCGATCATTACGACGGCGTTTTCCGACGCCCAACTGATCGATCGTCGAGTCTCTGACCCGATCGAGTTGGATCGCAATCGCTCGGTGGTCATCCAGGTTATCGAGCATTTCCCGGCAGAGCCGCGTCCACTCGACGAAGTGCGCGAACAGATCACCGAGCGGCTGCTGACCGAGCGGGCTACGGCCATGGCGAGGGAAAAGGCCGATAGGCTGGCAACCCAGGCCCGTGAAGGCGATCTTGAGGCAGTTGCGGCGGAAGCCGAACTGGATTTGCAGGTGGTTGATGCGCTGGCCCGATTCGATTTCCAGCATGGTTTCGACCTGGTCAATGAAGTTTTCCGTCTGCCGGCACCGCGGGAAAGCGCCTCTCTCCATGTGCTGTCGAAGGGAGACGGTTATGTCGTCGCTCGCCTGGAGGGCGTTACTCCGGGCAACCCGGCAACGGCCAGCACTGCTGAACGGGCCGGCATGCGGCAGCAGTTGCAGTTCGCCCAGATGGGCAATGACGTTGCGGCTTTGCTGGAGTACCTGCGTGCCAACACGTCGATTCGGGTGCTTGAGGAACGCTTGTAGCGCCTTGACGCCTCTCAGGAACACGAAAAAGCCCGGCTGTGCCGGGCTTTTTCATGGGTGTTTGCAGGTCGGGGTCCGATGTCCCGACAGGTTTTATTCAAGCCCGGCCATGCCCACGATGTTATAGCCTGCGTCAACGTAGGTGATTTCGCCGGTTACCCCCGCAGCAAGGTCTGAGCACAGGAAGGCGGCCACGTTCGCTACGTCCTTGGTCGAGACACTGCGTCGAAGGGGCGCCGTGGTCTCAACGTGGTCCAGCATCGAGCGAAATTTGGAAATGCCGGCAGCCGCCAGCGTTTTGATGGGGCCTGCCGAGATACCGTTTACCCGGATGCCCTCCGGACCCAGGCCGTGGGCCAGGTAGCGGACCGAGGCTTCCAGAGAGGCCTTGGCCAGCCCCATCACGTTATAACTGGGCATGGCGCGTACCGCACCCAAATAGCTCAGTGTCAGCAGCGCCCCCTGGCGACCTTTCATCAGCGGGCGTCCGGCGCGGGCCAGGGCGGCAAAACTATAGCTTGAAATGTCATGGGCAATCCGGAAACCCTCGCGGTCAATGACATCAATGAAATCGCCCTCGAGTTGTTCACGTGGGGCAAAACCGACGGCATGAACGATCACGTCCAGCCCGTCCCACTGCTCGGCAATCCCGTCAAACACCGCCCGGATTTGATCGTCATCCGCCACGTCCAGCGGAAAGACCAACTCGCTACCGGTCTGTACGGCAATTTTTTCAACCCGACTCTTGAGTTTGTCGTTCTGATAGGTGAAGGCCAGTTCTGCGCCTTCGCGGTGCATTGCCTCGGCAATGGACCAGGCAATCGAGCGCGGACTTGCGACGCCCACGATCAGAGCTTTCTTGCCCTCCAACATTCCCATGCATTGACTCCTGTTTTTATGTTCTGGTGACTGCGACCGAGCCCTCGTTGTTCGTCGGTCGCGTTATCGCCAAGTGTACCGCGCTGGTCGACATCGTGATAAGCTGGCAGTAACAGACCGACCGGTCGGTCAGTCAATCAATCGGATCTTTTCAGGAACAACCATGACGCAACCAAGCCATGTTCCGGCATCAACTCAAGGTCAGGATTTTCCCGACGGCAGCAGCGGCCGTGAGCGGTTGTTGATCGCCGCTTCAAGGGAGTTCTCCGAGGTTGGGTTTTCAGCCGCGTCGATTGCCACCATTGCCTTAAAGGCAGGTGTCGGGAAATCGACGGTCTTCCATCATTTCGCCAGTAAGGATGAGCTTTATCTGGCCGTGATCAACCAGGCAGCCCAGGAGTTTGGCCAACAGCTTGATGCGGTGCTTTCAGTCAGCCAGGACCCGCTCCAGACGCTTGAGAATTTTCAGGCCCGGCACCTGGAGCATATTGAACGTAATGCCGAAATCGCTCGCCTCGTGCTGCGCGAACTGCTTGAACCGGGCAGCGAGCGGGCTGTTTCGCTGGTGCGGGATGTGCTGTCGGCGAATTTTTCGCGCCTGTCCGGTTTTATTGCCGAGGCCGCTGATCGCGGGCTGATTCGAAAAGACGTTGAGCCAGCATCTGCGGCGTTGCTGATGCTTTCGGCCAACGTGCTGTTCTTTCAGGCTCGGCAGGTGTTGGCGCACTTGCCGGGCTTTGAGTTGGCGGATAAGCCCGCTGACTGGACCGGTTGCGTCGCGGATATTGTTTTCCATGGGATTGAGCAGTCATGAACGGTATTCTTGCCCTGCCAAGGTTGTGCTGGCTGCTTGCGCTATGCGCTGCGCTCGCCGCCTGTTCAAACGAATCAGAGCCTGAGACTTCGGAACGACGAACCTCGGTGACCGTGAGTTGGCCCGAGCTTCGTCAACTTGAGCAACTGGAACGGTCAGTGGGGCGACTTGAGGCGGTATCTGCGCCGGGGGTTGCGGCTGAAACGGCCGGCCGGGTGGTCGCTCTTTATGCTGACGCAGGAATGCAGGTTGACGCTGGCGCTTTGTTACTCAGCCTTGATGCCGAGACCCAACAGCACGCCGTGTCGGCTGCCGAGGCGGAGCTTCGCCGGCTTTCGGCCATGTTGGCCAACCAGCAGGTTCAGGTGGAGCGGCTGCGTGGATTGGCTCAGCGCCAGTCAGTAGCCCAGGATCAACTCGATCAGGCAGAGACCATGGTGTCGGTCTACACCGCCCAGATGGAAGAGGCACGCGCACGTCTGTCGCAGGCTGAACTGGAGTTGGCAAGAACCCAAGTGCGCAGCCCGGTCAGTGGTCAGGTCCAGCGACGCCTGGTCAGTGTTGGCGATTTTGTCAGCAGTGGCCGCGGTCTGTTCGAGATTGTTGCTGCCGACGCCCTGCAGGCGGTTCTTCCTCTGCCGGAGCATTTGCAGGATGCCGTCAGCGTGGGTCAGCGGATTTACCTGTCAATTCCGGCGCGGCCTGATCAGCGCGTCGAACAGACCGTGTCTGATCTTCGGCCAGTGGTTGGGCAAGGCTCTCGGGCCATCGAATTGCTGATTAATCTGGACAACCCTGGTCGGTGGCGCGCCGGCGGTTCCGTGGTGGCCGACGTGGTCATGGCGCAGCGCGAGGGCCTGGTGATTCCTTCACAGGCGCTGGTTCGCAGACCTGCGGGAGAGGTGGTATTCGTTTACGACGGCGATGGCCGGGTTGAGCAGCAGTTGGTGCAGACGGGTCTGCGTGGCCCCGGATGGATCGAGATTCGTGAGGGTTTGCGGGCAGACCAGGCCGTCGTGGTGGACGGTGCCGGCTTCCTGGCCGACGCTGCGGCGGTCGAGGTGCGCGAATGGCTGGCCTTGATGGAGGAGGCCCAGCGATGACGCTGCCCGAGCTTGCGATACGACGACACGTTCTGGCTTACGTGATTTCGGCCGTGCTGGTGCTGTTCGGGCTGATTGGCTTCCAGCGCGTGGGGGTGGATCGATTTCCCGAAATCGAATTTCCTCTGATTGCCGTGACCACGGTGCTGCCGGGTGCCAGTCCTGAAATCGTTGATGCCAGCGTTACCAACCTGATCGAAGGGGCGGTCAACAGCGTGCCGGGTATTGACTTCATCCAGTCGAGCTCGTCGCCGGGTGTGTCCAGCGTGGTGGTTACTTTCAAGCTGGACAAGGACATTGACGTGGCCTTCAACGAAACCCAGGCCAAGGTCAACCAGGTGGTTCGCCAACTGCCGCGCGATGCCGAGGCTCCGGTGGTGGCCAAGGTGGAGGTCGGGGCCAGCCCAATCATGTGGTTGTCGCTGAGCGGTGATCGCACTCTCCAGCAACTCAACCAGTATGCCAACAACGTCATTCGCAAACGCCTTGAAACCATCGACGGGGTTGGTGAGGTGCGCATCGGCGGACGGCGCGAGCGGACCATTCGGGTCGAGCTGGATCTCGACCGGATGGCCGCCTTCAACGTCACCGCCCATGACATTCGCGATGCCTTTGGTCAGGAGCATGTCCAGTTCCCAGGCGGTTTTCTCGAAGCCGGCAGCACCGAGTTGCTGGTCAAGCTGGATCTGGAGTTCAATTCGCCGGAGGCGCTCTCGCAGATGATCGTGCGTTTTGATCAGGGAGCGCCCGTTCGCCTTGGCGATGTCGGCGAGGTGGTCGATGGCCTGGCCGATTTTCGCTCGCTGGCGCGCTACAACGGTCAGCCGAATGTCGGGCTGGGCATTGTCAAGATTGCCGGTTCCAATACCGTGGCCATTGTGGATGCCGTCAATGAGCGGCTGGAGCAGGAAATCATTCCCCAGTTACCGCCGGGCATGCGAATCCAGACAGCCTCGGACGATTCGTCGCTGATTCGGGAAATCGTTCGGGCGCTGCAAGACCACCTGGTTGAAGGTGCTCTGCTGGCCGCCTTCGTGGTGCTGGTTTTCCTGCGTTCCTGGCGTGGCACCGTGATCATTGCTCTGGCAATACCGGTTTCGTTGCTGGCCGCCGTCGCGGCCATTTATCTGATGGGCTATACCTTCAACACCATGACGCTGCTGGCATTGTTGCTGCTGATTGGCGTGGTGGTTGACGATGCCATCGTGGTGCTGGAAAACATCTACCGACATCGCCAGGAAGAGAACCCCGACCCGGTCGAGGCGGCCATTGCCGGTAGCAACCAGGTGTTTTTCGCCATCATCGCCACCACGTTGACGCTGGTCTCGATCTTCGCTTCGGTCATTTTTCTTGGCGGCATCATCGGCCGTTTCTTTGAGTCCTTCGCCGTGACGGTGACGGTTGGCGTGCTGGCCTCCTCACTGGTGGCGCTCACCCTGACGCCGGTGCTGTGTGCCCGATTCCTGCGAGTGCGGCCGCGCGAGGAATCTCGCGGTCGGGTTTATCGCGCACTGGATGCCTTTTTCATTCGGCTCAACAGCCTCTATGCCGCGCTGTTGGCCAGAAGCCTGCAGCGGCGATGGCTTGTGCTGGCCATTGCGACGTTTATTGTGCTGAGCTCCGGGCTGTTCTTTGCGGCGATCGACAAGGAATTTACTCCCGAGGAAGATGAAGGACGTTTCGTCGTGTTCTTCCGGGCGCCATTGGGAACCGGCATCGAGAGTACCGATCGGTATCTGAAAGAGATCGAGGCCAGCCTGGCGGCGCGACCCGAAGTGCGTTCCTATTTCAGTGCCATCGGCTTGGGCCAGGTCAGCGAGGTCAACCGAGGGGTGGTTTTTGCCCGTCTCGTCGACCGGAGCGATCGACGCCTCAGCCAGCAGGACTTTCTCAATGAATTCCGGCGCGAGTTGGCTGGCATTCCCGGGGTTATTGCCTTCGCTGCGCCACCGTCGATTGTGGGTGGCCAGCGAGGTGACCCCTTGCAGTTTGCCCTGAGTGGGCCGGATCTCAACGAGGTGGCGCGCCTGGCCGGTGAACTGCAGGCCCGGATCGAAGCCATCGACGGCATGGGCCGACTGGATCTGGATCTGCAGCTGGACCTGCCACAGCTGGATATTCAGGTCGACCGGCTGCGGGCAGCCGATGCCGGCCTGTCGGCTGCTGACGTGGCTTTTGCCGTCAACATGCTGGTTGGCGGCGTTGACATCGCGCGCTTCAGTGATGAAGTCAGCGACGGCGAACGCTACGACATTCGGGCTCGGGCCGCGCCAGGCCAGATCAATGGACCAACTGACCTCAACCGAATCCTCCTGCGCGGTGATCGCGGCCAAGTTGTTCGTTTTGATAGCGTGGCCGAGGCGTTTGAAGAAGTGGCGCCGGCCGTGATCACCCGCTTCGACCTGAATTATTCGGCCAACTTCTACGGCAATCCGGATATTGCCCTGGGCCAGGCCGTGGAGCAGATTGAAGCGGTCGGCAGGGAACAACTCCCGCTCGGCTACCAGGTTCACCTGAAGGCCGAGGCCCGCGAGTTCCAGCAAACCCAGCAGTACGTGCTGTTTGCATTCGGGCTGGCGGTTGTTCTGGTATTCATGGTGCTGGCCAGCCAGTTCAATTCCTTTATCCAGCCGCTGATCGTGATGCTTGCCCAGCCGCTGGCCGTGGTCGGCGGGATTATTGCGCTCTGGCTGACCGGACACTCACTGAACATCTATTCGATGATCGGCATGGTCCTCCTGGTCGGTTTGGTCGCCAAGAACTCAATTCTGCTGGTTGATTTGACGAATCAGTTCCGGGCCGCCGGTGACCGCGTCGACGAGGCGCTGAGCCGGGCCTGTCCGATTCGCCTGCGGCCGGTCTTGATGACCTCGCTCACGGTCATTCTGGCCCTGTTGCCACCGGCCTTGGGACTGGGGGCAGGGGCAGACACCAATGCGCCACTGGCCGTTGCCGTGATTGGTGGTATGGTCAGCTCCACGCTGCTGACGCTGGTGGTGGTGCCTGCCGTTTACTCCCTGGTGGAGGGCTACCGCGAGCGGCAGGCCAATTGAACCCCTTGAATCGAGGAGACCTGATCCATGAAGCTCATCGCCTTGTCTGGAAGCCTGCGCAAGGATTCGATCAACACCCGCATTTGCCACTTGATGGTGGAGGCCGGGCAGACGCATTCGCTGTCGGTGGATGTGGCCACGCTGCATGGCATCCCTTTATACGATGGTGACCTGGAAGACGCCGAGGGCATTCCGGCGGCAGTGACCGCGCTGCGTGAGCGAATCAAGGCCAGCGATGGCCTGATCATCATGACCCCGGAATACAACGCTGGCATCCCCGGCGTCCTGAAAAACGGTCTGGACTGGTTGACCCGCCCGGGTGACGAGATGAAACCCACCTTTGGTGCGCGCCCGGTCGCGCTGGCCGGCGCGACGCCAGGCGCCTGGGGTACCTCGCTGGCCCAGTCCGGGGCGCTGATCAACCTTCGCCAGCTGGGTGTCCACCTTTATCCGGGGTATCTGCGGCTGTCGCGCGCTGACAAAGCGCTGGACGAGGCCCAGGGTCGAGCCGATCTAGTCAAGCAGCTCGAACGCTTTCTGAACGGTTTTGCCGGCTTTATTCGCGGCGATTGAGCGGAGAGAAGTGGCGTCCCGGGCAGGAGTCGAACCTGCGACCTGCCGCTTAGGAGGCGGCTGCTCTATCCTGCTGAGCTACCGGGACGTTGGCGAAAGTTTATCAGACGCTTCCCAGGATTTCGCTGAGCATGGGCTTGAGCAAGTCGCCTCGCCAGCCACTCAACCAGTCGGGCTGCTCGCCGCGTAGCAGGCGGGTCAGCTCGCGTCGGCTGGCGATCAGGGCTGGGTCCAGCTCTACCTCCTCAGCCACTGTTTTCACCTCTTTTTGAAGTTGTTTGACAAGCGATTGCTGTTCACGATCAAGCACCTTCAATTCGGTTGGACGCTGGAAATCGCTTGCGGGCGGACAACTCAAGCGTTCGCGAAGGCTGTTTTTGTAGCGCCGCTGTACCGGAGGCGGCAGACGGTTGATGGCAGCATCAACCCGGGCGCTGTCTGAACCGGCCATCGCCAGATCAATCAGTGCATCATCCTTGATGATAAAGCTGCGTGGCAAGTCCCGCTGGTGGGCCTCATTCTCTCTCCAGGTGGCGAGGATGTCGAGATAAGCAAGCTTGTCATCCTCCAGGCGGGGGGCGCCTTTGACTCGCGCCAGGGCGGATGCGCCCTGGTCTGATCGGGCGGCGCGTTGAAGAATTCGGTGGCAGTCCTCTTCCAACCAGCCAAGCCGACCGGCTTGCTCCAGCTGTTCGCTCAACAAGCGTTGCAGGCGCGGCAGCCAGATGACGTCTTGAGCAGCGTAAGTTAGCAGAGTCGTGGAAAGCGGGCGCTGGCACCAGTCAGAGCGCGCTTGTCCGCCTGCCAGTTCCACGTCGAAACAGTGCTGGACCAGGTGCTCATAGCGCATTTGCAGCGGCTGGCCTAGCATGGCTGCCGCGATCTGGGTATCGAACAGTCGGGAAGGAAGCGTGCCAGAAACCAGCTTCAGTACCTCAAGATCTTCCCCGACGCTATGGAGAATTTTGCCGGTGTCGTGGCTTTCCAGAGCCCTCTGCAGGGGGCTGGCAATCGAGTTTTCCATGGCATCGAGAAGCCAGATGGTTTTGCCATCACTGACCTGGATCAATCCGGGTCGGGGGAAAAATGTACGCTCGCGGACAAATTCGGTATCAATGCCCAAGGCGTCACAGTCTTCCCAGTCGCGGATCATGCTCTCCAGCGATACGCCGCCTGGGACCCAGCGGGCGTCGCGGACTGCTTGTTCTGCACGCTCCAGTGTTTGTTGATCAAGGGCTTGCGAGGGTAGGGGCTGTGGCATTAAAAACGGCTCAATCGTTGCGATAAGGTTGTGGACGCCGCCGGAATCGGATATTTTGGCAGCGTAGGTCCGGCATCAGACCGGGCATTCTACCGCCAATCCAGCCAATAGCCGAAATACAGATAGTGGAGCAAGGGGTCTTGATGAAGAAGATCAGCGTGTTGATTTCCCTGGCCTTGATGGCCTGGGGGTGGGGAGGTTTCTCCCCGGCAGCCTTAGCCGATGAATGGGTCTCGGGAGATTTCACCGCCCAGGTCGAGGAGCAGGAGCCGGATCCGGTTGAAACGGTTCCTGAAGAAGCCAGCGAGCCGTCTGAGCTTGAGCCCGCGGAGGCATCTGAAGAGGTACCGGCAAGTGAGCGGCGTCGTGCGGTTCGGCGACTCGGCGATGTGGTCTCCGAAGGTAGCGAAGACTTTTCGATGGATATCCCGAGCATGGACCTGCCGCAGGTGGCCGCTGGTGATCTGCCCGAAGTCAGTTTGCCGAATGCCGAACAGGATGCGCAGCTGCAAACGTTGATACGGCAACGCGCTTTCAATCCGGATAATCCGGAAATCGAAGCGGAATTGGCTTCCTTGCTGAGCGATGTTGACACGCAGGCTCGTCAGGCAATCGCCGCCGGCAACATGGGGTTGGCCAACCAATTGGTCAGTGTGATCAACGAGTTTGAGCCGGATCGGGAAGTGGTTGGCATCTACAACGCCGAAGTCAATCGTCAATCATCACTGGCTCAGAGCCTGTCCCAGGCGGCTGCAGCCATGGACGCCGGTCGTCTGGTGTCACCGCCGGGCCAGTCTGCCCGTGACTTCTACCAGCAGGCACTGGAGCTGGACCCCGGCAATTCGGTCGCTGCTGACGGGCTGGTCGCTTTGCACGACGCACTTCTGGCGCAAGCCGTTGTTGAAGCGCAGGAGCTGGATTTCGATACCGCCAGTGAGCTCATTGAGAGTGCGGAGTCCATTCACGATGCGCCTGACGCCGTGGCCCAGACGCGCGAGACAGTATCGAACCTGATGGCAGAGCATCTGGATGCGCTGCGCGATGGCGTGCTTTCTGCCATCGAGGAAGGAGAATACGACCAGGCCGATGAATTGATCACTCAGCTCGTGGCGATGGGCTATCCGAGCGCCCAGGTCGATCGCCTGCGGAATACACTGGAAGACGCGCGCATCTATGGCGGCTTCGAGCCGGGTCAGGAGTTCTTTGACCGCATGCCGAGAATCAATCGGGACGGTCCAGCCATGGTCGTCATTCCGGCCGGCAGCTTCATGATGGGGTCCCCCGACGGGGAAGCGGATCGAGCCAATAACGAGGGTCCGCGCCATCGGGTGACCATTGAGCGAGGCTTTGCCCTGTCGCGCACCGAGATTACAGTCGGCCAGTTTGCGGAATTCATCAATGCAACGGGTTATCGTACCGAGGCAGAGGCCTCTGGAGGTTCGCGCGTCTACGAGGCCCGTTCAGGTCGCATGGATCGCCAGGATGGCGTGACCTGGCGCGATGATTACATGGGTGAACCGGCCCAACCCGATTTGCCAGTCATTCACGTGTCCTGGAACGATGCGGTGGCCTACATTGAATGGTTGAGTGAGAATACCGGGCGCTCGTACCGGCTGCCGTCGGAGGCCGAGTTTGAGTATGCCCTGCGAGCAGGCAGCCAGGATCGGTTCTGGTGGGGTAACGATTCTCCTCCCCGGCCGCTGGAGAACCTGACTGGAGACGGCGATGTATCGCCCACCAACGCGCGCTGGCGAGTTGCATTCCGTCGTTACACCGATGGTTTCTGGGGGCCCGCGCCGGTTGGGTCGCTGGAGGCCAACCCGTTCGGTCTGTACGACATGGGCGGCAATGTGATGGAATGGACAGAGGATTGCTGGCACGACAGCTATGTACGTGCTCCGGCAGACGGCAGTGCCTGGATCAATCCAGGCTGTGATCGACGGGTCATTCGTGGCGGCTCATGGTCCAGCACGCCGGCAATGTCACGGTCCGCTTTCCGCTTGTCGAGCACGCCGGACAGTACGGATATGCGAGTAGGGTTCCGGGTCGCTCGCGACCTTTGAACCGATAACCATCCAATACTTTCGAGAAAAGCCCGGTTCTGACCGGGTTTTTCTCGTTCAGGCAGGCTTCAGCCAGGGCTGTTACCTTCAATCGTGAGCATGTTCACCTCGAGCATATGCACGAAAGGAGCCCGAAAATGAAATCGACACCCCTTCTGCTGATGTTGGTTCTGACCGGAGTCTTGTTGATGCCAAGGCCGGCCGCAGCCGAGCCGCCCGTCTTCAGCCAGGCTGAGTTGGATCAGATGCTGGCGCCTGTCGCGTTATATCCGGATAGTGTCTTGTCGCATGTTTTGATTGCCTCGACCTATCCCCTGGAAGTGATCCAGGCGGCTCGCTGGAGTGCAGCCAACGAGGGCATGTCCGGCGAACTGGCGGTAGAGCTCGTGGCAGAGAAATCCTGGGACCCCAGCGTGATGGCACTTGTGGCCTTCCCCAGTTTGCTGGAGCGAATGAGTGACGATATCGACTGGACTTACCGTCTGGGCGATGCGTTCCTGTTTCAGGAGGCGGCGGTCATCGATACTATCCAGCAACTCCGCAGCCGTGCCTGGGATCATGGTCACCTGCGCAGCAACGAGCAGGTCAAGGTGATTCGCGAAACGCGGTACATCACCATTGAGCCAGCCCGCAGCCGTGTGGTGTACGTGCCTGTGTACGACCCGAGGGTTGTTTACGGTTCGTGGTGGTGGCAAGCGCACCCGCCGGTCTTTTGGCATTATCCGCGCTCTCGTCGTAGCAGCGTGGTCTTTTACTGGGGGCCCTCTTACCACGTTCCCCCGACGTTCTATTTCAGTGCATTTCATTGGTCGCAGCGGCAGGTCTTCGTGGTGCACCATCACCACCACTACCATCATTTCCACCCGCGCTCGCCGCATCGCTTCCATGCGCACTCCAGCCGTGAGGTCATCCAACACAGCCAGTCGCGACATTGGCAGCATGATCCAACGCACCGGCGGGGTGTGAGCTATCGCCAGACGCCACCTGACCACCGCCTGGTCCAGCAGCGTGCCGGTGCCCCGGCCCGGCAAGTACAGGCCCGTGATTCGCAGCGCGCCTGGGCTGGGCAACAGCGTCAGCAGTCGGCCATTTCGCAGCGTTCGGCGGTCAGTGATGCGCGCCGTCAGGCTGGCACGACAGCAACTCAAAATCGCCGTCTCGAAAGTTCGGGAGCTCGACAGGCTACGCGCAGTACAAATGCAGCCGAGAGTCGCCCGCGTGTTGCCGCTCAGTCGGCACAGTCGGCACAGTCCAGGCCGAGCCATGCGGCGACTCAGAGCCGGGTTGCATCGAGACCGTCAGCTGCCCAAGCATCCGGAGCTGAGCGACGGGTACAGTCCAGACAGACACCTTCGACCAGACTGGCCGGTTCAGGCTTGACGGAGCAGCGCAGTCAAGCACGTTCTGCCCAGACGCCGTCCCGCGTATCTGATGCCAGGGCTGCCCCAGCAGCGCCACGGTCGGCCGGCACTGCTACTCAGGCGCGTCAACCCATTTCTCGATCGTCCTCAGAGACGGCGGGCAGCAGGGCACCAATCAGCGCGGGCCGGGTCCAGTCGAATCGACAGGCCATGCCGCGCGCATCGACGCCGTCTCGTCAAGTAGCCCCGTCCCGGCAGGCAGCCCCGTCCCGGCAGGCAGCCCCGTCCCGGCAGGCAGCCCCGTCCCGGCAGGCAGCTCCGTCCCGGCAGGCAGCTCCGTCCCGGCAGGCAGCTCCGTCCCGTCAGGCAGCTCCGTCCCGTCAGGCAGCACCGTCGCGTCAGGCGGCTCCGTCCCGCTCGGCACCAGCCAGTTCTGCGAGATCATCATCAGGGTCTGCGCGATCAGCCGACCGCCCTCGCGTGCGAGGCGAACGGCAGTAGGTCAGGAAATGGCATAAAGGCTACCGTCGGCACGGCTACAAGTCCGTGTCGGCGTTTTGTCTCTCAAGGCGAGCTGTTTCGTAAAGGGCCTGGATAATCCAGAATCTGCCTTGGTGCCGGGGAGGGTTAGAGCCGCCCGGGTCCGAAGCCGAAGCCTATCCGCCAGCCTTCGACGGCAACGACCAGGCCATGCCAGATGGCGAGTCCATGGACCAGAGCGTGGCGTGGTAAGCCGCCACTGCCCCGCACGCCGACAGCCCGCTCGGCGGGACGGCTTGGCGTGCGCTCAAAGCTTGGCTGCAATGGCCCAAGGCGCTGCATCGGCAACGAATCCGGCAAAAATCAGCCGATTGGATTGAGTTTTGCGAATAACGGCGTGATGTTTGGGGTACGAAGACCATGAATACCGTGCTTGCTGGCAGCGTTTTGATGGACTCCGGCGTTGAATTTCCTATCCCTCGACGAGCCACACTGTGGTATAGCCTGCAGACGCGTCATACTCCGCATACAGCGTGCTGAACTCTGTTTCGGCGATGACGATTGCCGTATCGGAGTGCGTATCCGGCTGACCACCACCAAAGGTGAACGCTCCTTCATCGTGAAGTTCCTGGATCCTTGCAATCTGGTTCCCATCCCACTGGAGCGTTCCCTTGTCAAAGTGGATATCGCCGCTTGATACTGACAAGGCGCTCGAGCTGCTGTCTCTAATTGCCATGCGGCCGTCAATCAGGCGAATGTATCCGGAGCCGTTTGACGAACCCAGAGAGACCGAGTGAGTGACGGCCAGAACACCTCCATTATCCGTGCGAACGACGGCGCCATCTGGGTGAGATACATTCAGGTAGCCGGCGTAGGCAGGTGCATCAACGGTCAGGGCAACGGCTACAGACGTGTGATCGACGATATCGTGATCGGCAGGCTCCACGCCATTGTCCCAGTCGTCCCATACATACCACTTGCCGTAGCCGGAAGTGTTGAGGAAGGTCCTTGTCTGAGGCTCCGTGTTGTCAAAAATGAAGCCAAAGGTGTGCTCGTTATACAAGAACTCTTCATGATCAAGGCTGTTGATCTGTCGACCGGCCAAAATGACATTGTCAAAGATGAAACCGGAGATCTGGTTGTCGGGTCCGCCGATGAAGGTATTCGGGCGACCGAAAACCGCTGGCGAGGCCGCCCGAACATTCTCGAAGCGTACGCCACTCGGACTTCCCGTCGGGTTACCGCCATCAATTTCCACGTCGAATCCGAACAACGAGCGAGCCGGAAGGGGGTCTTCAAAATTGATATTACGGAAAACGACATGGGAACCGGTGTTACTGTCCGTTTGTCGGAAATTCTGCTTTTGGATCACCGAGTATCTTGAGTTATCGAAATTAAAGGCCCCGCGACCGTAGATGATATCGATGTCCTCGACATAGAGTGTCTGCGGTAGGCTGGATGGGAAGTCGTCGCCCCGATCATTCATGAGGAACGTGTTCCGGAGAGCCGTCCCATTGACATCATTCCAATAGACAACGTCGCGAATACCAAGCCCCCTCACATAGGAGCCGTCATCCTGCGCACGAATGAAAGAGTTTTCCAGATAGCCGTTACCCAGCATGGTGATCCCGTCGCCGTTTGTTCGCCAGGTAATGACCTTCAGCCAACGGGCATAATTGGCCGGTCTTTGATCCAAGCTGGCGTGGCCGCGGGTATTCATCTTCATCGTATGGTTGGCCGAATCCGCAAAGGTGATGCCCTCTACGACTGAGCCGGTCGCAAAAATATCCATCGAGCGAAACCGCAGGCCTTCTTCGTCGGAAATATGGCTAAAAGGAGCCTCCATATCCTCCGGGTGCAAACTCCGGGCACCAGAAAGGGTTCCATGCCCGAAGACGCGAATATTCTCTTTCAATGCCGGCCAAGGCGCGTTCTGGAGGTGGTCCCGGGTATTCATGTGCCCGTAGACGATGGCGTCCCCCGGAATGTAATAGCTCTTGTTGCTTTTCAACTGAAAGTCGAAGCCCTCGTAGTATTCGTCCATGAGCTCGCCTTCAAACAGCTGGTGGACACCAGGCAAGAAATAGAGGGTGGTCCAGTCGCCGTCCTCGGGGGGAATCTCGCCAGGCTCGACGGTGTACACAGAGGGGTCATCCGGATCCGGTTTGTCGGTAATGAAGGGGTTGGCGAAGACGGAAACCGTGTGAATCGCATTGTCGTCGACAAAAGGAAATGCGCTCGGGCCCCATCCGGTCCCTTGGGCTCGAGGGGCGAGGTTTTCATCCAGTTGGCCATCGATATCGACAGCAAACAGGGCCGGCTTATCGAAGATGACATAAGCCTTTCCATCTTCCACCCGCCAGGAGCGCACTTTGCGACGCGGATGGGGGGTCGCCGTCTGAATATCCACCGGCTCCCCGGTTTCCGGATTCAGCCGGGTGATTTCCACCTCAACCATGACACCCTCAGCCATCTCAAAATTACTGTAGGTGTGGCTCCAACCGCCTATAAGATCGCTGTACCACTTGTTGTCGTCGCCTACCTCATCAAACCGTGGCGTGTCTGTAAACCAGGCAAAGGGCTCCATCCAATCTTCCGACTCGACCTGTCGTACGCGGAAACGGTAATGCGGCGAGGGATCCAATCCTGGCACGGGTGAATAAACCGATAGCAAGTCCGTTATCGGCCTGTTGATTTCACCAACCTCGAAACGGCTCTTGAAGATCAGGTCCGCCGATGCTTGGCCGGCGGTGACGGCGGCAGTGATGATGGCGCCGAGAAATAGGGTCCATTGCCACGGGTTACGCATTAGTCGAGCTCCAATCATGGCATCGCTGGGTCATTGTTGCTGGTTTTGTCAAGACCCTATACCAGGCCGGCGCATGGCGCAAACCCCGGCATCGCGAATTCTTGCTACATCAACGGTAGAAAAAGCGTAGCACGATAGGACTATTCTGCAACGATAACGATTCTGGACAGCCATGATGTCGAGAATCTCGCATAAGCATCGGGGGATTTTCTGACACGGGTTGTCTGCTGAGTTCTACAGCCGTGGCTGGCGGAGGCTGGCAGGCTAGCTGTATGACTTAAGCCGCCAGCCAACTTGTTGATGAGAGGAAGCCCGGCTTTTATCCCTGCGTCAGCCGCTATGTTATCGCGTGTATGCGCGACGGCTTTGCTCAGGGGCTTCCTGCTTTCGGCAAACCGCCGCATCGCTCTCGCCTGCACGCGCAACAGCTCCGGGCTTCTCGCCCTGGGGGCAAGTCGCCCTTGCGTTCTCGCCGGCGCTGAAGACCCGCCGGTGATCGAGCGGATACTGGCATACCCGGCCAAAAAAGGACCTACCAAGCCTATGGCCGGAAAGCCGCGCGCCGCCGGCCCGGCCTGTCGGCTTGCTTCACTGACCTGCGGGAAATCAATTTCAGGCCGCGCTCCAAGCGTGCGCGGCCCGGTAGCGCTGGAAATCGCGGAAAAGGTCGGTTCTAATGACTACGCTTGAGGGTGGCATGCCTTGTTGGTAGTGCTGACCGGATTGAATACGCCGGGTTTGCTTGTGTTGATCCTGCTTTCTGGAATGATCGGATTCGTGGTGCTGCAGCGCCGTGTCCCTTAGCTACTGATTGAAGCGGTAGGATTCCCGGACAGGTCTTCACTGGGAGGCTGCTTCGGCCGGCAAAATGAAAGCGGCAGGCCAAAAATGATGGTGGGTTGTTAATTAATAGAGGTAATCTATGGTGCCGGGGGAGGGAATCGAACCCTCACTCTGTTTCCAGAACCGGATTTTGAATCCGGCGCGTCTACCAGTTCCGCCACCCCGGCAGCGGTAAGCCCGCTATTTTGCGGTTTTCGTCGCTGAAAGTAAAGGCTGTTGAAGCCACTC
>PWYW01000012.1 GCA_003567685.1 Gammaproteobacteria bacterium | reverse complement strand
TCCAGGAACTCGTACAGGCTGCTGAGATAGAGGTGGTCCTCGTACATCCCATTTATCGCATTCAGGCTGGCACTGACCGCCGACTGGCCCTGGCGGAACACCATGATGTACATGGTCATCTGGCCGAGCGTCAGCAGACCAACAACGGTGGCGCCAACAACCCAGGCGAAGGCGCCGTAAAGTGCCGCCGTACCCAGAAGCCCCAGCCCGAAGGCCCACCAGCCACGCCGAATGGTCAGCGCCCGGTCTTCCCGGAACAGCTTGGCAAAAATGGCCCGGTAGCGATCCAGCAGCGTTGGCGCCAGGCCGTAAAGCTTGACCTCCTTGGTGTAGTCCTCGCGCGCCAGCACCGACTCCAGGTACATCATTTCGCGGGTGTCGGGCGAGCGCCAGCGAAACAACTGGAAGGCCTGGCCGGCAAATTTGGCTTCGACAAAAAACGCCGGCAGCCCGCCAACCAGCAGCAGAAGCACCGCCCAGGGCGAGAACGCCAGCAGCAGCCCGCTGAAGCTCAGGATGGCAATGCCGTTCTGGATCACGCTGAAGGTCTTCTGAACCAGGGCCAGCGGCCGGGATGAGGCCTCGCGCCGGGCGCGGGTCAGGCGGTCGTAAAACTCGGCATCTTCCAGTTGAGCCAATGAAAGCGTCTGGGCTTTCTCCAGAATCATCACGTTGACCCGCTGGCCCAACTGGGCGCGCAGCAGGCTGTTGGCGATGTTCAGCGCGGTCTGGGTGGCGGCCATGCTGGCCACCAGCAAGGCTTCCAGCGACAGCCAGAACCAGATCGTCGAATTCATCGCGCCCTGCTCGATGGCCAGCACCACGCTGTCGACCAGTTCCTTGCCCACCCAGGCAATGGCCGCTGGCAGCAGGCCGGCGAGCACGGTCAACAGGGCAAGGGTGAGCGTCAGCAGGCGGCTGGTGGCCCAGACCAGTGCCAACGCGCGGCGGCCATAGGTCCAGAGCGGCAGGATTTGTTGTGCCCAGGCAGTTTTCATAGCTCGCTAGCCTATACTTTGGCGTGTTGTGCCAGGGAGAAATGTTGGTGCCCCATTTTGTTTGCCAAAAGACGCGTTCCGGCGCCTTGATCGCATGCCATGACCGATAAAACCTCGATATCGACCAACCGGCTGCCTTCGACCTGGCGCGCATTGGACTGGACGTTGATCGCGGCCCTGTCTTTTTTGTTTGGTACCTTGGCGCTGATGTTTGGTCTGTTTGGTGATGGTGAGGCCCGGCGAGTTTTTGATTCGCCGGAAGCCATCAGGGTGGACGGTGAGGCCTTGCACGTATTTCGAGCCCGTCATTCTGATCAGGGTGCGCTCGAACTGTGGCGTTTCTCTTTGGACGGTGAGCGCTGGTTCTATTTAGCCAGCGGCAATCAGGCGACCGAGCGCTTGGGCGATGTGCGCTTGCGGGTTCACCCGGATGCGCCCTGGCGGCCGGTTCGTGATGACAAGCGGCCAATGCGGGGTGTCGAGTGGTTAAGGTGGCCAGGGGCATTCCTCCTGGCGATGGTTCCGCTGTTTCTGTTGCTGCGGAACAGGGCCCTGGTCGCCCGTCCGACGCGATTCGAGCGGCCTGCGGGACGATGGCTGCCAGCCCGGCTGGTCCGGGTTCACCAGCTGGACCAGCAGCCCGGCTGGTTTCGGGTGGAACTGGAAAGTCTGGATGGCCAGCACCATGCGTTCAGTGACGCACTGCCGTTCGATCCGTCGCCTCTGCTGCCAGAGGTGCCCGGCATTGTTGTCGACGAGGGTCCAGACAGTGGCCATAAGGTGGATCTTTCCTTGATGCCGGAGATTCGATACGCATGACCAGGCCGGATCTGTCGCTGCCGCCATTACCACCTCGATATCGATTCAAGTCGATCGTTGGCGGTCTGTTCGGGCTGGCCATTACCTCCGCGGTCTCAATCCTGTTCGGCTTGAGCCTGCTGGAAACCCAAGAGCGCTTCGAGCTACAGTATTTCGATCTGCACTGGGACGCCGAGACCGCCGAGCTGCGACTTCAGGGCCAGCTTCGGGGCAGCGATCTGCCGGTTGATCTTGTGATCACCCAAGCCATTCCAGCCCGCCTGTATGAGGAACCGCATCCCGTCATTTATCGAGTAGGGGGCGAGGATGGCTATTGGACGCTGGACAGGTTGTCTGGGGCAGTCAAGCTTGCGGCGTTTCTGGTGCTGGGGGGTTTTTTCTTCCTGATGATCAGGACGATTCGCTGGGGCTTGCAGCCGCACCTCCATCGCCGCCGCGTTGCCCGAGCACCCAGGCAGCTCGAAGGGCGCCTGATTGGCGTGCACCATGGTCGGGCGGGACGCACCGGGTTCGGCGCCACCACGTTGATGTTCCAGGCGATGATCGACGGCGTGCTCTGGCGTTTTGACTATCCCTGCCATGCCTGCTCGCGCCAGCTGAATACGGCCAGTGGCAGCCGACCTCTACAGTCGGGTGATCGCTTCCGCTTCTATTGTCAGGCCAACGACCCGAGCGTCTATTTCCTGCCGGCCGAGCTTGAAGCCGTAAATACGCCGGAGGAGGCCACGAAGCTGGCCCACTAGACGATGCTGTTACGCTTGAGAGCTTAGCCTTTTTGGCAATGACGCAGCTGCAATCCAAGTTTGAGGAGATGTGTGATGACGACGACCGTGATTACCGGTGCCAATCGGGGAGTTGGCCTGGCCCTGACAGAACAGTTGCTTGCAAAAGGCCATCGGGTGATTGCTGTCTGTCGCGAGGCTTCAAGCGAATTGAACGCACTGGACGGCGTGCGCATCGAGTCGGGCATTGATGTCACCCTGTCGTCCGGCATTGCCGAGCTGCGGGCTCGATTCGAAGGGCAGTCCATTGACTGGTTGATCAACAACGCCGGCGTTCTGAGGCGATCCAGCCTTGACGATCTTGAACAGCAACTTGATGATTTTCGCCTTCAATTCGAGGTCAATGCCCTGGCGCCGGTTCGGGTGACCTCGGCGCTATTGCCTCGTCTTGGCCGGGGTTCGCGAGTGTTCATCATCACCTCGCGCATGGGGTCCATGGCCGACAACACCAGCGGTGGCCACTACGCCTACCGAATGTCCAAAGCGGCCGTGAATGCAGCCGGGGTTTCCATGGCCCACGATCTTCGAGATCAAGGGATTGCGGTTGGCCTGTTGCATCCAGGCTACGTCAGGACCGGCATGACCGGTCATACCGGCCATGTGGATGCCGGGGAGGCGGCTGCCGGCTTGATCCAGCGAATGGAAGCGCTGGACCTGGACAGCAGCGGCCAGTTCTTTCACGCCAATGGCGACCCTCTGCCCTGGTAATGATCAGGGCTTCAGGGCTGCGATAGTCGTCCTGGTGCGGTAAAGGTACTGAGCGACGACCCCGGCCAGGGTCGTCGGCTGGTCAGTGGCTTTAGAATTGATAGCGGATGCCGATATCGAAGTTCCGTTCCGGGCCGGCGTAAATCCCCTGGCGAAGCCCGGCGATATAGCGTTCATCCAGCAGGTTCTTGATGCCGCCGAAAACCTGAAGATTGTCATTAACGTCGTAGCTGGCCGTCAGATCCAGCGTGTAGTAGCTGGGGATCAAGCCGCCCATGTTGGCAACCGGGTTGATCTCGATACGGTTCATGCCGTCGCCGAATACCTCGTCGGTGTAGTTGAACAGCAGCGCGGTACGCAGGCCGCCTGTCCGATAGCTCAGCGTGACGTTGGCCGTCCATTCCGGTGAATACGGGAGGCGATTGCCATCGAGGGCTTCGCCGGGACGGTCCTCGCCGAACTCGGCGGTTGGGATCCAGGTGAGATTGCCGCTCAGGCCGATACCGTTCTCGAAGTCGTAGCTCATCGATGCCTCGGCACCGCGGATCAGAGCGCTTCCTTCATTGGGCAGGCGAATCCCGGAAATGCCCGGGTCGACCTGGTTCGAGAAGTCCATCTGGAAGGCGGTGAGTTCGTAACGGAAATCGTCGAAGCCGCCGCGGATGCCCAGATCGATATTGAGTGACTTTTCGGCTTCTGTCGGCACATCGTCGGTTCCTACGACGCTGCCGACCAATGGAGGGGCGAATGCCACGTAGACGCTTCCATAGAGCTGTGCGTTCGGCGACACCTGGTAGGTTGCGCCGATGCCCGGCAGCCATTCGGTATTGCTGAATGTGTCAACGGGATCGACGGCGGCGCGTTGGTCATTGCGTTTTTGCTCGTAGGTTTCCACGCGTAGCCCGGCAGTTAGCGAAAGCGCCTCGGTGATGTCGAAACGGTTCTGGGCAAACAACGCCAGGCTGTCGGCAGAGTCGAGGCGGTTGCG
>PWYW01000078.1 GCA_003567685.1 Gammaproteobacteria bacterium | reverse complement strand
TGCACCGTAGTGCACGGGGCGCCGGTGGGCGGTATGTGCGGTAAACAGTACCTCGCTGTCCGCCCAGTCGTTGCCGTCGAGCCGGCCGCGCAGCAGTCGAGTGGCGTAGCCCGTGTCGGTTTCCACGGCCTGGGTCAGGTAGATCCAGCCGTTGTCAGCCCAGTCCGGGTCAAGCGCGACCTCCATCAGGCCGCCCTGGGCGCGAACCGCGCTATCGGGTATGCCGCGAATCTGCTGACGGGTCTGGCCATCGGCCGACAGACGAAGCAAACGGCCCGCTCGTTCGGTTACCAGCATTTGTCCGTCGGTCAGGAAGACCAGGCTCCAGGGGTGTTCGAGGTCGCCGGTGAGGGTTTCGACCGAATAGCGTGCAGCAAGCGGGCTGGCGACACACAGGCTGAGCAGGATCAGTCCCACAAGCAACCAACGGCAGGGCAGCAGGCGGGCAGGCATCAAGGTCATGGTCGTTGAACTCCGGATATCCAGCGCTCAGGTTAGCCGATCAGGGATGCCGCCGGTGAGAACTGACTGGTCTGCGACCTGCCGACGCGGTCGCCGCTTCGGTTACGATTGAAGCTCTTTCATGATCAAGAGGATTCATCATGCTGCCGATTCGCTGGTTGTTGTCCTGGGCGGCGGCCGTGCTGGTGACTGCCATCGGCGGTTCGCTTGTCCAGAGCCAGTACAACCTGGCCCGCTTGAGCAGCATTCACGAACCGGTCAGCCTGGGACAGCGATTGTCAGTCACCGGTCAGGATCTGATCGGCTTCGCCCCTAATTATGCCGTGCTGGTGGCACTGGGTCTGTTGCTGGCCTTTCTGGTGGCCGGTCTGCTGGGCCGCTGGCTGCCCGAGCAGCGTCACTGGCTGTATCCGCTGGCTGGCTTCGCGGCCATTGCCACGATGCTGGGTCTGATGTCGGCGATGCTGCCGGTCACGGCGATCAGTGCGGCCAGAAGCCCGGCTGGCTTCCTGATGATGTGCCTGCCAGGGGCTTTGGGGGGCTGGCTGCATGTTCGGGCTTTTCAGCGGCAGAACGGCCGAACCTGATACCAGCGACGGCAGCGGAACTGGGCTTCGCAGCCAGCCAGTTGGCGCTGGTAGCGCATCGCCCGCTGGTCGACCCGGCTGGCAATGGCCTGCAGCTGGCTGTTGTTGCGCCAACCACCGCGCTGGTAACCCGTGTGGCCTTCGTGATAAGCCAGATAAAGCCGGTAGGCATCGTTCTTGGCAATGCCCAGCCTGCGATGGCTGACATCGTTGTACCAGCCAATGAAGTCGAGTGCATCGGCCATGTTGCTGCGGCGAGCCCGGCGGTTGCCTGTGGCGCGCTGATAGTCTGACCAGGCGGGGTCCTGAGCCTGGGCGAAGCCGCGCGCCGAAGACGGCCTGCGCCCCGGGATGACGCCGAGAACCCGGTTGCGATCCGGGCGGGCGCGAGCGCGAAAGGAGGATTCCTGCTGAACGAAGGCCATCTGTACGGCAATCGGTGTGCCCCAGCGTCGTTCCGAGGCCAGCGCATGGTCATACCAGCGGGGATGCTGGCTGAAGATCTGGCAGAGATTGTCCTGATCCTGGGGCGGGCGGCTGGCACAGCCAGCCAGTAGCAACAAGACCAGAAGCAGGAAGCAACCGCGGGCAAACGTCGTCATGGCGATATTGTAATCGGGTAGACGAGCGAAGGCGGTTCGCGTGCACGGCCTTGGACAAGCACGGATAATGACGCTTGGAGTAATTCAAGGCCGGTGGGCCGAAGAAGGTCAGGATGATGCTATGGCAGGCACTGAACGCGGCCCGGGATCTTGGGCGCGTTCAAGACATCGCGGCGGTACTGATTCGCTACGGCTTCGGTGACGTGGTCCAGCGTATCGGCATGTCCAACGCGCTGGAGAAAGCCGGCAAGGTATTGCACTGGAGGAAGGCCGAGGAGCTGGCCAGGCTGAAGCCCCCGGAACGCCTGCGCCGGGTGATGGAAGAGCTGGGCCCAACCTTCGTCAAGCTGGGCCAGGTGCTGGCCACCCGGGTTGATCTGTTCGGCCCGGAATGGCTGGAGGAATTCAGCCGCCTGCAAGACCATGCCGGCTCGGTCGACTGGGACAAGATCGAAGCTCAGCTTCGCGAGGATCTGGGTCAGCCGCCGATGGAGGTGTTTGACTGGATCGACACCGAGCCGCTGGCCGCCGCCTCGCTCGGCCAGGTCCATCGCGCCCGCCTGCCCGACGGCCAGGAAGTGGTGCTCAAGGTCCGTCGTCCCGGTATTCGTCCAGTGGTGGAAGCCGATCTTCGCCTGCTCAATCGTCTGGCCGAG
The DNA here is from genome assembly GCA_003567685.1 of Gammaproteobacteria bacterium. Classification (GTDB taxonomy): domain Bacteria; phylum Pseudomonadota; class Gammaproteobacteria; order Xanthomonadales; family Wenzhouxiangellaceae; genus Wenzhouxiangella. Next base: position 2,027 of record PWYW01000078.1, on the reverse strand, counting down.
ATTGTCGAAGCCGAGGCGCCCGATCTCAAGGACTACAAACCCCGGGCCCTGGTCAAGCAATTCGGCCAGTCCTTGCGACGCGAGCTGGATTTCGCCGCCGAGTGCCGTAACGCCGAACGGATAGCGGGCGACCTGGAACCTGACAGCGGGATTGTCGTGCCCGGTATTCACTGGGAATGGACCGGTGAGCGGCTGAATGTCCAGGACTATATTGATGGTATTCCCGGTCGGCGTTACGAGGCGGTGGTTGAGGCTGGCCTCGACCGCCACCTGATTGCCCAGCGCGGCACTCGGGCGATTCTCAAAATGATTCTCGAGCATGGCTTCTTCCACGCCGATCCGCACCCGGGCAATATCAAGTACCTGCCCGATAACCGTATTGCCCTGCTGGATTTCGGCATGGTCGGCCGGCTATCGACTGACCGGCGGCATGAAGTGGCCGAGCTGCTGCACGGACTGGTCAGCCGGGATTCCGACGGCGTATCCCGTATTCTGCTGGGCTGGAGCACCGACAGCCGGGCCGAAAACGACGATCTCGAGCAGGACGTGGCCGACTTTATCGACGCCTATCACGGGGTGCCGCTGGATCAGCTGGACATGTCGGCAATGATCGGCGACATCACCGGTGTTCTGCGCCGGCACCATCTCGTGTTGCCGCCTGACCTGGTGTTGATGTTCAAGGCCTTTGTCACCCTTGAAGGCATGGGGCGCAGTCTCGATCCGGATTTCGACATGGCCAGCGAAGCCGCCCCGGTGGTCGAGGGCGTGCTCAAGCATCATTATTCGCCGGGCAACATGGCCCGGCGCGTGCAGAAAAATCTGGTCGAGACGCTCAAGATTCTCGGTAACCTGCCGGATGATTTGAGCCGTTTGCTGCGTGCGGCCCGTCGCGGACGCATCGAAGTGCATGTCGATGTCAACTCGCTCAAGGATGTGACCGCGCGCCTGGACAAGGCGGTCAGTCGGCTGACGCTGGGCATCGTGACTGCCGCGCTGATCATCGGCTCGGCCATTGCCATGAACGTCGACCCCAGCGACACCGGCGTGCCGATACTCGGGCTTCTGGGATTTGTTGGTGCGGCCCTGGGTGGCATCTGGCTACTGTTTTCGATCTGGCGCAGTGGGCGAGGGGATTGACCGGTCTTGCTCGATCAGTCTCCGCAGCACGGCATCGCTGCCGATCACTTGAATGTCTCCGCTGCGATAGCGTTCGCGCAACACCATCAGCTCGGTGGTGGGGAGGCCGGCCGAGCCGGTCCAGCCTCGGGCCAGCAGGTCGGCGTCCTCACCGATCACATAGATCGCATCGGCCTGGTTCAGCACCGCGAGCCCCTCACCGGTGGCCAGGCAGAACGCCAGTTGAGCCCGGAAGGCGTCGGGATGAACCTGGTCGCGTCGATAGCGTTGCAGTTCCAGGGCCTGGTAGCGTGGCAGTCCCAGGCAGTTCTGCTCGGCGCGCGCCCGGCGAAGGGCAGCATCGAGCGGTAACCAGACAACGTCCGCGCCCGCTTGTTCCAGCATCTGCCTGGTGCCGGCAAGGCGGCCAAAAGGGTCGGGGTGGGCAGCGGCATTGATGGCGATCAGTGGCCGGCTACCCTGGCGGATGGCCAGTTCACCGACAAGGCCTTTCAGGGCGTCTACCCGGGATTGATTCCGACTATCCACCAGGCTGACCTGCTCCTGGCGACCGGATTGTTCCAGCTCCAGGTGATCCAGCAGTTTTTGCCGCTCGGCCGCCGGCCAGGGGTTGCCCTCCGGCCACAGAACGGTCAATAGCTCGGCCCGGGTGTACTGTCGGTCACTGACGTGCTGGCGCAGCCAGTCGAGACGCTCGAGCGGCGCCTCGCTGCCCGGCAAGGCGTCGACCGCCAATGCCCATTGCATCAGCGCCGATTCGGCAATCTGGTAGAGGTCATGACGACGGGCCTGGCTGGGCCAGTGGATGCGGTTTGCGCAGTGTTCCGGCGACATCGAACTGCAAACGGACAGGCCGGCCGAGAGTTGTTGTTCTGCCAGGCTTGTGGTGG
>PWYW01000024.1 GCA_003567685.1 Gammaproteobacteria bacterium | reverse complement strand
CCCCTGGACGGCATTGATGTTCTGATCGACTGCACCGGGGCGTTCAAAACTGAAGCGGCCCTGCAGCCGTTTTTCGATGGCGGGGCAGGGCGTGTGGTTGTATCCGCACCGGTCAAGGATGGCCCGACGGCCAACCTGGTGTACGGGGTCAATCACCACGTGTATGATCCGGCGCGACATCACATCGTGACGGCGGCTTCATGCACCACCAACTGCCTGGCGCCGGTGGTGAAAGTGCTGCATGAAGGTATCGGCATTCGCCATGGCTCGATCACCACCATTCACGATGTCACCAACACCCAGACGCTGGCCGACCGGCCAGCACGCGACCTGAGGCGGGCGCGCTCGGCGCTGAATTCGTTGATTCCGACCACGACTGGCAGTGCGACGGCGATCGGGATGATTTACCCGGAACTGAACGGCCGCTTGAACGGCCATGCCGTGCGCGTACCCCTGCTCAATGCCTCGCTTACCGATTGCGTGTTTGAGGTTGAGCGCGCCACGACGATTGATGAAGTCAATGGCCTGTTCGAGGTCGCGTCTGAAGGGTCGTTGAAGGGCATTCTGGGTTATGAGACCCGACCGCTCGTTTCGGCTGACTTTACCAATGACACAAGGTCTGCCGTGATTGATGCCGGCTCGACCCTGGTGGTAAACCAGACACAGGTGAAGGTGTATGCCTGGTATGACAACGAAATGGGCTACGCCCATCGGCTGATTGACGTGGCACGGCTGGTCGGCGAAGAAGAGTGAGCGGGGCAACCCCGGGCCAAGGCAGCGGGCTGGCTGCTTACATAGCGGTCACCGCGGCCTACTGGGCCTTCATGCTCACCGACGGCGCCCTGCGAATGCTGGTGCTGCTGCACTTCCACGTGCTCGGCTTCTCGCCGGTTCAGCTGGCCTATCTGTTTCTGCTCTACGAACTCGCCGGCGTGGTGACCAACCTGTCGGCCGGCTGGCTGGCTGCCCGTTTCGGCCTGGTCAGGACGCTATATGCCGGGCTTGGCTTGCAGGTGCTGGCCCTGGTGGCCCTGGCCAGGTTGGACCCGGCCTGGGCGGTTGGCTTGTCGGTGGTTTACGTCATGCTGGTACAGGGGGCCAGCGGCGTGGCCAAGGACCTGGCCAAGATGTCGTCGAAGTCGGCGGTCAAGCTGCTGGCTCCCTCGGCCGACGGTGCCCTGTTTCGCTGGGTGGCCCGCCTGACCGGCTCGAAGAACGCGGTCAAGGGGCTGGGCTTTCTGCTTGGCGCGGCGTTGCTGGCAACCCTGGGTTTCACGGTGGCGGTACTGGCCATGGCAGCAATGTTGGCCGCCGTTTTGCTGTTGGTAGTCCTGTTCATGCCAGCGGGATTGCCTGCCGGTCGGCGGGGGGCGCGGTTCTCGGAAATCTTTTCCCGCTCGGCCAATATCAATGTCTTGAGCCTTGCACGCGTGTTTTTGTTCGGCGCACGCGATGTCTGGTTCGTGGTCGGCGTGCCGGTGTATTTCTACGCTGTGCTGTCGGACGGTACCGTCGAGGGCAACCAGACGGCCTTCTTCCAGATTGGCAGTTTCATGGCGCTCTGGATCATTCTCTACGGCGCTGTCCAGGCGGCAGCGCCTGGCCTGTTGCGTGCCGGCCAGAAAGGCGAGAAGGCGCTGATTGCCAGCGCGGCTGGTTGGGCCTGGACTCTGGCTCTGGTACCTGCCGTGCTCACCGTGGCCAGCCTGATGGCGGCCGGTCCGGAGCACTGGCTGACGGCCATGCTGGTGCTGGGGCTGCTGGGCTTTGCCGTGATCTTTGCGATCAACTCCTCATTGCATTCCTATTTGGTGCTGGCCTTTAGCAAGAACGAGCGGGTCACCATGGACGTTGGTTTCTACTACATGGCCAACGCCAGCGGCAGGCTCTTGGGAACCCTGCTTTCCGGCTTGACGTTTCAACTGGGTGGACTGCCGGCAATGCTGGCCACCGCCACCGGCATGGTGGCGTTATCAGCCCTGGCGGCCATGCGCCTGCGACCGGAACCGGATTGATCGCCGAGCAAGCCTGAGCGGATTTCTCAAGTTTTGAGAAGGGGTGGTGGTGGAATGACTTCACGGTTCAATCGTGAAGGAGTTCTGACATGCAGCAAGCCATTCCCAAAGCCCTTTCCGGGCACCGTCAGTCGGGTGCAAACCTGTTCAGGGATTACAAGCAGTCGTTCCGTTTGATTGGCAATCTGGCCGGCGAGTTGGCCGGGCTTGCCAGCCTGGTCGCTGCATTGACCGCCGGCATGGCCGGCTTGTCGTGGTTGCTGGGATAGCGCCTGAGCGGCGGTGGCTGCGGGGCCGGGCTGTTTTGGCATCAGCCCAGCCACGCAGCGGCTTCGATCCTCAGGCGGCCTGTTCGACCGACTTGACCGGCCCATTCAAGAGGGCATCGCGGGTGGCTTCGACAATCAGATCGACCTCTGCGCTGGTGATGGTGAACGTCGGCGTGTAGCGCAGCGAGTTCTCGCCGCCGTGGATCACGTTGATGCCGTGCTGGCGCAGATATTCCTCGGTAGAGCCGGCACCGTAGGCCTTGTAGCGCTGGCCATCGAGCTCGACCGAGAACAGCAGGCCGGTGCCCTGAACCTTGGTGATCGGGCCGTCCAGTTCGGCTTTCAGCGCTTCGAACTTGTCGAGGAACTCCTGGCCGCGCTCGAGGATGTTGCGGCGCACTTCGGGTGTGACTGCGTTCAGTACCGTGGCAGCCACGTCGAGGGCGCGCGGGTTGGCGGTCATGGTGTTGCCATAAACCCCTTTCTGGTAAAGCCGCGCAGCGCGCTGGTTCATCGCCAGCACTGACATCGGGTACTGCCCGGCATTCAGCGCCTTGGAATAGGTTTCCATGTCCGGCGCTTCCAGGGTTTCGAAACCGGGGTAGTCGACGATGGACAACACGCCCTGGGCGCGCAGGCCGGCCTGGATGGAATCCATCAGCAGCAGGGTGCCGTGGTCCTTGGTGAGCTGGCGGGCGGCTTCGTAGAAAGCCGGTTCGATGGCCGCGCCCGGATTGCCTTCACCCATCACCGGTTCCATGAACATTGCCTCGATGAACACCTGGTTGTCGTCGGCCCACTGGAACACCTCTTTCAGGTGCTCGACGTTGTTGGGCTCGACGGTCAGCAGATTGTCCTCGTCGCGGAACGAGGCCAAGTGTTTCAGGTAGGTCTTGCGGGTGGAATCGGAATAGCGCGCCGGCTTGTCGGTGCGGCCATGGAAGCCGCCTTTGAGCGACAGGCGATAGATCTTGTAGCCGGCCTTCGGGCCGTCCGGGTCGGTCATCAGCTTGGCGTTGATGTCGGCGATGCGACCGGCCACGGTGACCGATTCCGAGCCGGAGTTCATGCACAGGAAACGATCAAACGGGCAGCCGTGCTCGCGCCGGTGGCCGAGTTCGCGTCGCAGCACTTCGACAAAACGAAGGTGCGAGAAGCTGGGTGTCATGACGTTGGCCATGACCTGCGGCTGGGCCATGGTTTGCAGCAGCTGCTCCGGTGCATGGCCAAAGCCGAGCATGCCGTAGCCGCCCGAATCGTGCAGCACGGCGCCCTTAGCGGTGATGATCCATGGGCCGCGAGCGGCCAGGGCGACGTAGGGGTTGACTGCATCATCGGCGTAGAAATTCACGTAGCCGGCCTGGAGTGCATCCTTCTGGTCGCTCTCGTCAGCCGTCATCAATTCCGGGTAGGCCGACTTCCAGCATTCCAGAACGCCAAGCGCATCGTCCACGGCTTGTTCCAGACGGCGATCCTGAGCAGCAAATTGGACAATGGTGTCATCGGGCAGACCGCGGGTCAGTGGCTGTCCGCCGATTTGGCGAAGGGTATCGAGCTTGGCGATAATCGACATGCTTGGCGCTCCTGAATCAGGCGTTTTCGTATAGCCCCTTAGTTTAACAGAGGGCAGCGAAAAACGCCCCCCAGCGCCTGTATGGGGTGGCCAGGGCAAGTGCTGGTCAGGATGGATTCTGATGCTGCGCCAATGCCCAGGCCACGTGCTCTCGAACCAGTGCCGAGGGATGGCTGGCCCGTGCTTCAAGGGCGGCGATAACGGCCGCCGTGGTTGGTGCATTGCCCAGGGCGATGGCGATGTTGCGCAACCATCGCTCATGGCCGATGCGGCGGATCGCCGTGCCCTCGGTTCGAGACAGGAAGGTGGCTTCGTCCCAGCCGAACAGCTCGACCAGGTCGCCGGCGTCCAGGTCCTGTCGCGGGCTGAAATCATCAACCCGGCTGTGCTGGGCATAGCGGTTCCACGGACAGACCACCTGGCAGTCGTCGCAACCGTAGATGCGGTTGCCCATGGGTTTGCGGAATTCTTCCGGAATGGCGCCCTTGAGCTCGATGGTGAGGTAGGAAAT
>PWYW01000053.1 GCA_003567685.1 Gammaproteobacteria bacterium | reverse complement strand
TCACCACAGGCGGCCATTGAATCCATCAGCACGGCATCCAGCCGGCGCATCAGGTCTTGCAGGGATTCCTTGGCCAGCCCATGAAACTGAACGGCCTGCCGGGTGGTCAGGCGAACCGTGCCGTTGGCCAGCGTCCGGGCCACCTCGTCCAGGGCGGCCCATTGAATGGGGCTGATATCCCCGCCGGGAATCCGCACCCGCAGCATGAACTGATAGTGAGGCTCCAGGCGCGCAGCCTTGCGCTCGGCGCGCAGGTCGCGATCATCCTGTTGGTACAGCCCGTGGAACTTGGTCACAATGGTGTCGCTGTCGGCAATACGGCCGGTCAGCGGATCGGCCAGGCCGTCCAGGATGGTGCCGCGCAGCGCCCGGCTTTCCTGCTTGATTTTTTCGACGTCAAGATCAGACATCAGTACACATCCTTCTGGTAACGGTGATCGGCTTTCATGCCGTCGAGATAGTCCTGTGCGCCGGCCTGGTCGAGGCCACCGTGCTCGGCAATCAACTCAATCAGCGCCTGGTGGACATCGCGCGCCATGCCGCTGCCATTGCCACAGACATACAGATGAGCGCCCTGCTCCAGCCAGTCGTAAACCGCCCTCCCCTGCTCACGCAGCCGCTGTTGCACGTAAACGCGCTGAGCCTGGTCGCGCGAGAACGCGACGGATAGCCGGCTCAGGCTGCCAGCGGCCAGGTGGCGCTGCCATTCCAGTTGATAGAGAAAATCAGTGCGCCGGTGCTGCTCGCCGAAGAACAACCAGGCCGGCCCGCCGGCCCCCTGGGCCTGGCGGTGTTCCACGAAGGCGCGGAACGGTGCCACCCCGGTTCCCGGGCCGATCATGATGATCGGACGATCGCCGTCCTCGGGCAGGCGGAAGCGTGGGTTGGCTTCCACGTAAATCGGCAGGCGCTCGCCCACGGCCAGCCGCTCGACAAGCTGGCCCGAAGCCACGCCGGTGCGCTGGCCCAGGGCGGTTTGAGACTGTTCCAGTTTTACCGTCAGGGCAATTTCGTCATCGGCGACCAAGGGGCTGGAGGCAATCGAATACAAACGCGGCGAGACCCGGCGCAGGCTGTCGACCAGGGTTTGCCCATCCACCCGGACCGGAAAACCTTTCACCACGTCCAGCACCTGGCGCTGTGCTTGCCAAGCAGCCAGTTGCTGGTTGCAGGCCAGCAAATTGGCCAGTTCGGTGGAGTCACTCAGTTCGGCCCAGGCCTGAATGAACGGCCGTGCCAGGCGGGTCAATTCGGCTTGCGAGCCCAGCCAATCGACCAGCGCCCACTCACGCCCGGAACGCTGTATCGGTGTCTCCGGCAAAAGCCCGGTCGCTTCCATAATCTGCTCGACCAGGCTTGGCGCATTGGTCGGCCAGACCCCCAGCGAATCACCCGGCTGCCACTGCAAACCGCTGCCCTCTAGCGACAGCACCACATGCGAGACCTGCTTGTTGGAGGGTGTCACCGTCAATGGCGCGCGCTCGATCAGTTCAGCCTCGAACGGCTGGCTACGATCAATACGCGGCGCTGGGGTGGTCAGTGCCACCACGTTCGAGGCTGCGGCCGGCGTTTCCTGCATCAAGGGTTTGAGTGCCTCGATCAAGCGGTCAGCCCAGGCGGCTTCGGCTTCTTCGAAATCCACGTCCACGTCATGCCGGTCCAGCAGACGCTTGGCCCCAAGGGCTTCAAGGCGGGCATCCACCTCCTTGCCGGTTTGGCAAAAGGCCGGGTAAGACGAATCACCGAGCGCCAGCACGGCGTAGCGCAATTCCTCAAGGCGTGGCGCGCGATCTGCGTGCAGCCAGCTATGAAAGGCTTCAGCCGCCTCGGGCGGTTCGCCATCGCCATGAGTGCTGACGACCAGCACCAGCAAGGACTGTTTGGCCAAGGACCGAGGCGGCACGGCATCCAGACTGGCCAGATTGACCGGCCAACCGCGCGACTGAACGTGCTCGGCCAGGCGCTCGGCAATGCCGCGACTGTTGCCGGTTTCGGTGCCATACCAAAGGGTGATGGAGGGGCGGTCGATCGATTCCTGGGGCGCTGCGGCCTGGTCAGGATGAACACCCGTGCGTGCCGCTGCCAGACCGGCCAGGTAGCCGGAAGCCCACAACAACTGGTCGCCGTCCAGACCGGCCGAGAGTTTGACAATGCGCTGCTCAACAGCGGACTGCTGAGCGGGTAACAAGGACATGGCAACACTCGTTTCAGATCAATGAATGGCGAAGGCTAGCCCTGCCTCTCCCGTCAAGGAACGACCCGCTGGTTATACGCTTATGCCTTCCATCGCCCGGGCTTCGGCCCGCCAGGGTTGATAACCACAAGGCATTAGGCCCAAGCGCCGCGGCATTTCATTCCCGCGCCAACTGTTCCTAAGCTTTCGGTATGAGCACACAACCCCCCCAAACCGAACGCGGCTGGTATCCGCTGTTCCACGACCTTCGGCAGCGACAAGTGCTGGTGATTGGCGGCAATGAAACCGCCGCCCGCAAAATCCGCCGGCTACTCGCAGTGGGCGCCCGGGTGCGCGTGGTGGCACCGCTGCTTGAGGATGACGTTGCTGAACTGGTCGAACAGAAGCGGGTGGTCTGGCTGGGACGGCGCCTGCGCCGCTGGTGGCTGAGAGGCCAGGCACTGGTGCTGATTGCCGAGGCCAGCCCCGAACTCTGTGAACGCCTGCACCGCTGGGGAAAGCGTTCGGGCGTACCCGTGAATGCGGTCGACCAACCAGCCTATTGCACGGCCATCGTGCCGGCCGTGGTAGATCGCTCACCCCTGACCATCGCCATTGGCAGCGGCGGCCAGGCCCCTGAGCTGGCTCGACGCGTTCGCAGCCGTATCGAGCAATGGCTGCCGCAAAGCCTCGGCTCACTCGCCGCCCTGTCAGGGCAACTGGCCGAGGATATACGTGGCCGCTTCCCGGAATTGGCGCTGCGCCGGCGCTTTCTCGACTGGGTGTTCAGCGGCCCGCCGGCCGATGCCATTCAAAGGGGCCAGAACGACCAGGCCGCGGCACTGGTTCGCCAGGCACTTGATCGCCAGAGTCTGGAGACTCCGGCACGCGTCAGCCTGGTCGGCGCCGGCCCGGGCGAACCCGAATTGCTGACCCTGCGAGCGCTTGATCGCATCCAGTCGGCCGATGTTCTGGTCCATGACGGACTGGTTGACCCACGGATTCTTGACTACGCCCGGCGCGATGCCGAACTGATTGACGTGGCCAAGCGGCCCGGCGACAACGGCGTGGGGCAAGTGGCCATCCAGCGCATCCTGATCAAGCGGTTCAAACAGGGCAAGCGCGTGGTGCGTCTCAAAGGCGGTGACCCCATGGTATTCGGTCGGGCCGGCGAAGAACTGGCCGCACTGCGAGGGGCCGGCATCGACTTCGAAATCATCCCGGGCGTAACCGCCGCCAGCGCCTGCGCCAGCTATGCCGGGCTGTCGCTGACCCAGCGCGGCATGGCCCAGTCCGTGCGCTTGGTCACCGCCCACTGCGAACGCTCCATCGACCGCCTCGACTGGCCGGCATTGGCCAAGGATCGCCAAACCCTGGCTTTCTACATGGCCGTGGCCCAGCTGGAGCGCATTCAGCAGCAGCTAACCGGGCACGGACGAGCAGCCGACACGCCGTTTGCGCTGGTTGAAAATGGCAGCCGTCCCAACCAGCGCGTGATTGTTGGCCAACTGGGCGAGCTGGCCCTTACCGCGCGGCATTTCCAGGCCAGCTCGCCGGCCATGCTGTTCATCGGTGAAGTCGCTGCCCAGGCCAGTGAATTTCATTGGTTCGGCGAGCCACCCTTGTGTATGGACACCGGCGAGCTGGCCCTAGTGGGCCATGCGGCAAATTTGGTAACGCTCAGAGCCACTGTGCTGGCGTGAATCAAGTCGCGTTCCGCAGGGAATGGCTAGCCCTTTCCAAGGAACGCAACGCCGAGTCGTGCCAGCACAGTGGCTCTGAGCGTTACCAAATTTGCCGCATGGCCCACTCGCCGGCTGAGCGCTTTCCCACCCGCTGAACGAAAAAGGGTTTACGACTAGCTTCACCCGGCGCTGACCCCGCTGGCGTTTAATCGCGGTCGGAATCAATTGCCTTGTGAGCTTCAACGATGACGCTATGGACCAAGTTGGCCGTCACTGGCCTCGCGCTTAGCCTGAGCCTGCCGCTGGCAGCGGCCTGCAACAACCTGCTGGATTTCGAGCATCGCCGGCTGGCCAGCCAGCGGGTCGATAACTTGTGCGACGCCTACGGCGGCCAGGTCATCCTGGTGGTCAACACGGCCTCGCGCTGCGGTTTTACCGGCCAGTTCGACGGCCTGGAAGCGCTGTATCAAAAATACCGCGATGACGGGCTGGTGATTCTGGGTTTCCCGTCCAACGATTTCCGCCAGGAACTGGACGACGAGGAAGACACCGCTGACGTGTGCTT
>PWYW01000104.1 GCA_003567685.1 Gammaproteobacteria bacterium | reverse complement strand
GGACCTGGCCATCGGGCCCGTCAAACGTCAATTGCCCCTCGGCATCCCAGCCGGTCCAGCGGTGGTCGACCTGGAAAACCACACCCTGCTGCTTCAACCGCCTCACCCAACCACGCAGCAGCGGTGCTGCCTTGAAGTCCGCCGGGAACACTCGACCCGACGAGCCCACGACGGTATCGACGCCCAGGCCGGCGGCCCAGCCACGCAGCGCGTCGGCATCGAAGGCATCCAGCCACTGCGAAACGCGCGCCTGGCCGGCGCTGTAGCGCTGCCGGAATGCGCCGGGCGGTTCACTGTGAGTCAGGTTCAGCCCGCCTTTGCCAGCGATGAGAATCTTGCGCCCGACGGAACCCATGCGGTCGCAAAGCACCACGTCAACGCCTCGAGCGCGAACGGTTTCGGCCGCCATCAACCCGGCCGGGCCGCCACCGATCACGACCACGGGCAGCGATTCAGCCATGATCAAGGTCGATTGATGAACTGCAGGCGCCCGTTGAGAAACTCCAGCTCACGGGCATGACGTCCGCCGCCGAAATCATAGACCCAGCGCTGACGCTGTCCGCGCCCCACCCAGGGCGAAGCGCTGTAGGGGTTGAGCGGCGGCAGATCGTACTGGAAATCGGGCACACCGCAACGGGCGAAGACCTCAGCGGCCGTGGAGCCGGCCATTTCCAGCTCTCGCCAGCTGCAGCGCTGGGTGCCGGGCTCCCAGCGGACGCCGTAGCCAAGGGTGTCGATGCGGCGGAGCTTGCCGTCGACGAAGGTCAGGCGGCGCATGAAGCGATGGGCGCCAAAATTGATGGTCCAGGCCTCTACCCGCTGCCAGCGAATCGGGTAGCCCAGGCGATCGAGCGCGACGGGTTCGTCAAAGTCTTCCCGCCAGAACGGTTCGGGGCAGGCACGGGCAACCTGCCAGATCGGGTCACCAAGGCGCACCAGCTGACGATCACAGGTCATCACCGAGGCATTGGCCAGTGCCGGACTGGCCAACCCGGCCAGCAACCACGCAGCGAACGGAACAAGGCAGAGAAGTCGCGTCATGTGGACAGTTTACCCTGAGTGGGCCATTGCGACCCCCTCAAACGATCCGCGCAACCATTCACGCCCTGCCTCAGTTGCACGGCTGATAATCAAAAGCTATCAAACCTGAAAGGAGACCATCCATGATTCGATTCATCACCCTGGCGTCACTGCTACTGGCCGGCGCAAGCCTGGCCAGCTCTCCTGCCCTGGCCAACGACCACGAACAGAGCAACGGCACGCTGGAGCGTTACCTGATTGACACCCGCGGCGCCCATGCTTTCATCCAGTTCAAGATTTCCCACCTGGGATTTTCCTGGCTGTATGGCCGCTTCAATGACTTCGAGGGCGAATTTCATTTCGATCCGGAAAACCCGGAAAATTCCAGCGTGGAAGTGACTGTCCAGACCGGCAGCATCGATTCCAACCACGAGCGCCGCGACAACCACCTGCGCAACGAAGATTTCCTGACCGTGGACGAATTTCCGGAGGCCCACTTTCGCAGCACCGCCTTCCGCCACATCGAAGGCGACCGCTATGAAATGGTTGGTGACTTTACCTTGCTCGGCCACACCCGCGAGTTGACCATGGACGTGGAACACGTCGGGGCCGGCACTGACCCCTGGGGCGGCGAGCGCCGTGGCTTCACCGGCCGCACCTCCTTCGCCCTGGCCGATTTTGGCATCGACTACGATCTCGGCCCCGAAGCCGAGGTGGTTCACATCATCCTTGACGTGGAAGGCATTCGTCAGGACTGAGCGCGTCAACGGTGACTCGCGCGAACTGCGCGCGAGTCACCTCTGAATTGCGAACCTCTAACCTGATCCCAGCACATCAGCCACGCTGACAGCCTCGCTTGAGCTAACCGAGCGACGGGTCGTTCAGCTCTCGCCGGCGACCATCATTTTTTCAACCAGCAACGAGCCGACGTGCACATTGCGGCGCAAGTCGATGTCGTTGCCTGCGGCGACCAGGTTTCCGAGCATGTCACGCAGTTGGCCGGCGATGGTGATTTCCTCGACGGGCCAGGCGATCTGGCCGTTCTCGACCCAGAAGCCGGCAGCGCCGCGCGAGTAATCGCCGGTCACCAGATTGACGCCCTGCCCCATCACTTCGGTCACCACCAGGCCGGTGCCCATTTCGGCGAGCAATTCATCAAAGGGGCGGGTTGCCGCCTCGAGCTTGAGATTGCGCACGCCGCCCGCATTGGCGGTGGTTTGCAGCCCGAGCCGGCGGGCCGAATAGGCACTGAGCACATAGCGCAGCAGCTTGCCGTCGGCAATCAAAGCCGATTCGCGGGTGGCCACGCCGTCGCCGTCGTAGTTGGACGAGGCCGCACCGCCGCGCAGGCGCGGCTGCTCGACCAGCGAGGCCCAGGTCGGCAGCAGCTGCTCGCCCACCGAATCCAGCAGAAAGCTGGAGCGACGGAACAGCGCGCCACCGGACACGGCCGAGACCAGATGGCCAACCAGGCCGCGGGCTACTTCCGGAGCGAACAGTACCGGCACCGGGCCGGTGGGCACGCGACGGGCGCCCAGTCGACGCACGGTACGGCGGGCCGCTTCGGCGCCGGTCACTCCCGGGTCTGCCAGGGCCCGGAAATCACGCTGGGAATCCCAGTCGTAATCGCGCTGCATCCCGGCCTCGTCGCGGGCAATCAACACGCAGCTTTGCGAGTAGCGGGTACCCCGGCTGATGCCGAAAAACCCGTGACTGTTGGCGTACAGACCCACTGCGGCTTCACTGTTGACGCTGGCCCCTTCGGAGTTGGCAATGCGTGCGTCGGCGCCGCGACCCGCTTCTTCGATGGCCTTGGCACGCTCGATCAAGTCGGCCATGGGCACGTCACGCGGATGCCATAACCCCAGATCCGGGAATTCGCTGGCCATCAGCTCGGCATCGGCCAGGCCCGCGGCCTTGTCGGCCTGGGTGTGTTTGGCAATGGCCAGGGCACGATCGACGCACTCATCGATGGTCGCTTCGCGCAGGTCGCCGGTCGAGGCGCTGCCGCTGCAGTGGTCGCGGTAAACGGTGACGCGCACGCCACGGTCGCGGGCTTCCTCCAGGGTTTCAATGTCACCCAGACGCACGCCGGCTTCCCGGCTGAGACTGGACGACAGGCTGACCTCGGCCTGGGCGGCGCCACCGGCGCGGGCGCGGTCAAGCACGCGCTGGGCAATGTCGCTGAGCCAGGCGGCTTCGGCGTCGGGGTTGTCCAACAGGCTTTGCGGGGCTTGGGCAATCACGGCACTCATCAGGCGGTGCCTCCGACCGTCAGGCCATCGACGCGGAGGGTTGGCTGGCCGACGCCGACCGGCACGCTCTGGCCCTCCTTGCCGCAGACACCGACACCGCTGTCGAGCTTCAGGTCGTTGCCGATCATGCCCAGACGGGTGAGCACGTCCGGACCGTTGCCGATCAGCGTGGCCCCCTTGATCGGCGCGCCGACCTTGCCGTTCTTGACGCGATAAGCCTCCGAGGCGGCGAACACAAACTTGCCGGAGGTAATGTCGACCTGGCCACCGTTGAAGTTGACGGCATAGATACCGTCGTCGACCGAGGCGAGGATTTCCTCCGGATCGTGCTCGCCGGGCAGCATGTAGGTATTGGTCATGCGCGGCATCGGCAAATGGGCAAAGGATTCTCGCCGGCCGTTACCGGTGGGTTCGACGCCCATCAGGCGGGCATTGAGTTTGTCCTGCATGTAGCCGACCAGCTTGCCGTCTTCGATCAAGGTGGTGCAGCGCGAGGGCGTGCCTTCGTCGTCAATGGTCAGCGAACCGCGACGGTCAGCCAGGGTGCCATCGTCAACGATGGTGCAACCCGGGCTGGCCACTTGCTCGCCGATGCGATTACTGAAGGCGGAAATACCCTTGCGGTTGAAATCGCCCTCCAGGCCGTGGCCGATGGCCTCGTGCAAGAGCACGCCTGGCCAACCGGGGCCGAGCACCACCGTCATGTAGCCAGCCGGTGCGTCTTCGGCAACCAGGTTGATGGCACCCTGGCGAACGGCCTCGCGGGCCATGGCCTGCCAGCGTTCAGAGTCCATCAGGTCGAGCAGGTCGTACCGGCCACCGCCGCCGGAAAAACCCTGCTCGCGGCGCTTGCCTTCTTCCATCAGCACGCGGATGTCCATGCGCACCAGGGGGCGCACATCGCCGGCCAGCACACCATCGCTGGCAGCGACCAGGATAGCCTCGTGGCTGCTCGACAGGCTGACCGAAACCTGGCTGACGCGGGGGTCAAGCGAGCGCACATAGGCATCGACCTGGCGCAGCAGCTCGACACGGTCGGCCGACTGGCCGCGCGCGGTCGGGTCGTCGCTGCGGTAGCGAGCAGGCGCCTGGATGGCCCGGGCGGCCTGAAGCTGACCGCTCTGGCCGGCCCGGGCGATGGCACGGGCACTGTCGG
>PWYW01000100.1 GCA_003567685.1 Gammaproteobacteria bacterium | reverse complement strand
CGAGGCGGTTCAAATGTTTCCTGGCCTGCGCGATCACCGGCTTGGGCACGCCCGCCAGCCTGGCCACCTGGATGCCGTAAGACTGACTGGCCGGGCCTTCTCGGACTGAGTGCAGAAACACGATGCGGTCGCCGTGTTCGCGCGCGGCCAGGTGGACGTTGGCAATGCCGTCGTGGTCGTCGGCCAGGCGGGTCAGCTCGAAGTAGTGGGTGGCAAACAAGGTCAGCGCGCGAATATTCAGCGCCAGTTCGGTGGCCACCGCCCAGGCCAGGGCCAGGCCGTCGAAGGTGGACGTGCCACGGCCGATTTCATCCATCAATACCAGCGAGTGCTCGCTGGCATTGTGCAGGATGTTGGCGGTTTCAACCATTTCGACCATGAAGGTCGAGCGCCCGCGGGTCAGGTCATCACCAGCGCCAATGCGCGAGAAAATGCGGTCGATGGCGCCTAAGCGCGCGCTTGAGGCCGGCACGAAGCTGCCGGCATGCGCCAGGATGGCAATCAATGCGGCCTGGCGCATGTAGGTGGATTTACCGCCCATGTTGGGGCCGGTGATCACCAGCATCCTGCGGCTTGGGTCGAGGGTGAGGTCGTTGGGCACGAAGGCATCGTCCTGAACCTGTTCGACGACCGGGTGGCGACCGCCCCGGATTTCCAGGCCGGGGTTGTCGTCCAGCACGGGCCGGTTGAAGTCCAGCGTTTCGGCACGCTCGGCAAAAGCGGTGAGCACATCGAGGCTGGCCAGCGCCGAGGCAATGGTGGCCAGGCGCAAGTGCTCCACGGCCAGGTCTTCGACCAGTTGCTCATACAAGGCCTTCTCGCGCGCCAGCGCCCGTTCGCGGGCCGACAGTACCTTGTCTTCAAAGCCTTTCAGTTCCTCGGTGATGTAGCGCTCGACGTTTTTCAGCGTCTGGCGGCGGCTGTACTCGGTGGGCACCTTGTCGCCCTGGGCCTTGGAGATTTCGATGTAGTAGCCGTGGACCCGGTTGTAGCCAACCTTGAGATTGGCAATGCCGGTGCGCTCGCGTTCCTGGGTTTCGTATCGGACAAGGAAGTCGCCGGCGTTCTGGCTGAGCGCGCGCAGCTCGTCAAGCTCGCCGTCGAAGCCTTCGGCGATGACGCCGCCGTCGCGAATCACCATCGGCGGTTGCTCGATGATGGCGCTTTCGAGCAGGCCCTGCAGATCAGGGCAGGGGGTCAGCGTTTCGGCCAGTTGCAGCAGCAGCGGGTCGGCGAACTGGCTCAGGGTCTCGTTCAGCGAGGGCAGTCGGGCCAGGCCCTCGCGCAGGGTGGCCAGGTCGCGCGGACGAGCGGTTTTCAGGGCGATTCGAGTGAGGATTCGCTCCATGTCACCAATGCCGCGAAGGGTGTCCTGCAGCGCCGGATGAATATGCTGGTCCAGCAGCGTCTGGATAGCCTGGTAGCGTTGTTCCAGCACGCTCGAGCCGCGCAGCGGGTGGGTGATCCAGCGCTTGAGCTTGCGGCTGCCCATCGGCGTGACTGCCGTGTCCATCAGGCCTACCAGGGTGTGCTCGGTTCGCCCGTCCGGGTGGGTGTCGATTTCCAGGTGACGTCGGGTGGCAGCATCCAGTACCAGGTGTTCGGCGGTTTTGACCGCGCGCACGCCGGTCAGATGGGTCAGCTCGCCGGCCAGGCGGTCGCGGGCATAGTGGAGCAGGGCACCCGCAGCGCCCAGGCCGGGCCCGCGCTGCTCGACGCCGAAGCCGGACAGATCCTGGACCTTGAGCTGCAGGCACAACTCACGCTCGCCACTTTCGCTATCAAAATGCCACGGCGCGCAGGGCCTGAGTGCAGCGACCAGGCCGGAAACGGGCAGGGGATAGTCCTCGGGAAACAGGATTTCGGCCGGGCGCAGTCGTTCCAGCTCGGCCGAGAGCTCCTGCCGGCTGTCGGGCTCGGCAAAGCGCAGGCGGCCACCGGCCAGGTCGAGCCAGGCCAGCCCAAAGCCCTTTTTGGCCGGGGCAATGGCCGCCAGCAGCCGGTCCTGGCGGTCGTCGAGCAGGGCTTCCTCGGTTACCGTGCCGGGGGTGACGATGCGCACCACCTTGCGCTCGACTGGCCCCTTGGCCTCGGTCGGATCGCCCACCTGCTCGCAAATGGCGATCGACTCGCCCTTCTTGATCAGCCGCGCCAGGTAGCCATCGACCGCGTGGTAAGGCACGCCGGCCATCGGGATGGGCTGGCCGGCCGACTGGCCGCGCGTGGTCAGGGTGATGTCCAGCAGCCGGGCGGCGCGTTTGGCATCGTCGTAAAACAGCTCGTAAAAATCGCCCATGCGGAAAAACAGCAGGATGTCCGGATACTCGGACTTGATCCTGAGGTACTGCTGCATCAGGGGCGTGTGCTGCGGGGCGCTGTCGGCTGGCATCAGTGGGCAGAGGCGTTTGGGTGAATTTCCGCAAGCGTGGCCGTTCAGCCCGCTTGATGTATCGTCTGGCACGTTTGAACAAGGCATTATAGAGGCCATGACAGAACAACACGACGATCAAGCACTGGCGCATCTGGCTGCCGCGTTGGCGGCCGAGATGAAGGTTTACGGACGCATGCTGGCGACGGCCGAATCCTGCACGGGCGGCTGGATTGCCAAGGTCTGCACGGATCTGGCGGGCAGTTCGGCCTGGTTCGAGCGCGGCCTGGTCAGCTACAGCAATGAGGCCAAGCAGGAGCTGCTGGGGGTCAAGGCATCGACCTTGTATCAATACGGTGCCGTCAGCGAATCGGTGGCCGCCGAGATGGCCCTTGGTGCGGTCGAACGCAGCCGGGCCGACTGCGCCGTGGCGGTCTCCGGCATTGCCGGGCCCGATGGCGGCAGCCCCGACAAGCCGGTGGGCACGGTGTGTTTCGGCTGGGCAATGCCTGGTGACCTGCTGGAAACTGAAACCTGTCTGTTTGCCGGCGACCGCGAGGCCATTCGCCGGGCAACCGTGGCCGTGGCCCTGGCGGGCGTGCTGGCGCGCTTGCAGCGCTGACGGGTATCGAAAAACATCGCAAGGTCTGTCCGCCAGTTCTCAGGTTTTGAGAACCGCATCGGTAAAGTGGCGGTGAAAAGGGCAGGCCGATCAGACTTTCGCGCGGCTGGCACTAGGAAAATGGCTTGCCGTGGTGATCGGCTCTGGAGCTGACAGGCCCTGTGAGATAATTTCATCATCGCGCTTTGCAAAGAAATCGAATCAAGAGGAATGACTCAAGTGGACGACAATCGCAAACGAGCTCTGGCCGCCGCGCTGGGGCAAATCGAGAAGCAGTACGGCAAGGGCGCGATCATGCGCATGGGCGACGACTCCGCCCGCAAGGACGTGCCGGTGGTGTCTACTGGCGCCCTGTCGCTGGACCTGGCGCTGGGTATTGGCGGTCTTCCGCGCGGTCGCGTGATCGAGATCTACGGCCCGGAATCCTCGGGTAAAACCACCCTGACTCTGCACGCCGTTGCCGAGGCCCAGAAAGCTGGTGGAACCGCCGCTTTCGTTGACGCCGAACACGCGCTTGACCCCAGCTACGCCGAGAAACTGGGCGTCAATGTCGACGATCTTCTGGTCTCGCAGCCGGATACCGGCGAACAGGCGCTGGAAATCACCGACATGCTGGTGCGTTCCGGTGCCGTTGACATTGTCATCGTCGACTCCGTTGCCGCGCTGACGCCCAAGGCCGAAATCGAGGGTGAAATGGGTGACTCGCACGTGGGTCTGCAGGCGCGATTGATGAGCCAGGCCCTGCGCAAGCTCACCGGCAACATCAAGCGTACCAACTGCATGGTGATCTTCATCAACCAGATCCGCATGAAAATTGGCGTGATGTTCGGCAGCCCGGAGACCACCACCGGCGGTAACGCGCTGAAGTTCTACTCCTCGGTACGCCTGGATATTCGCCGGATTGGCGCGCTCAAGCGCGGCGACGAGGTCATCGGCAACGAAACCCGGGTAAAAGTCGTCAAGAACAAAATGGCGCCGCCGTTCCGCCAGGCGGTGTTTGAAATTCTCTACGGCGAAGGTATTTCGCGCGAAGGCGAGCTGATCGAGTTGGGCGTGGAACACGGCCTGGTCAAGAAATCCGGTGCCTGGTACAGCTATGGCGATGATCGCATCGGCCAGGGCAAGGACAATGTGCGTCAATTCTTGCGTGACAATCCGGAGATGGCCAACGATATCGAGCGCAAGCTGCGCGAGAAGTTGTTGCCGAAATCCGGTGCGGCGCTTGAAGCTGCGGCCGCCGAGGAAGCGGAAGCGGACTGATGACCGAGCGATCGCCGGCGGTAAAACCCGCCGACGTTCGTGATGCCGCGCTGCGCCTGCTGGCACGGCGCGAGCATTCCTTCCGCGAACTCCAACGCAAGCTGGGCCAGCGAGGCTGGCCCGGCGAGATGGTCGATGAGGTGGTTAGCCAGTTGGCCGACGAAGGGCTGCAATCCGATGACCGCTTCGCCGAGAGTTTCGTTCGCTCGCGCTCGGTCAAAGCCTATGGCCCCATCCGCATCCGGGCCGAACTGAACGAGCGCGGTATCGATCGCAGCCAGGTCGACAAGGCGCTGCGGGAAAGCGACGCCGACTGGTTTGCCATTGCCGCCCGCTGGTATGAACGTCGCTATGGCGATGGGCCCGTGGATAATCTCAAGGAAAAATCCCGCCGCCAGCAGGCCCTGGCGCGGCGCGGTTTCGACCACGGCATTATTCGCGAACTGGTTTGACGGTTGTTCTCGCTACCGCCTGAGCCGCGTTATGCTGGCTACCGGGTTTTTGATATCTGGTGAACACGATGTTGCGGGTTTTTACGGCTTCCGTTTTTCTTGTTTTCAGCGCGCCGGCCTTGGCCGACGCTCATGCCACCCTGCCGGAAGAACAGCAGGCTTTCTGGGAGCGCCTGCAAACACTGTGCGGCCAGGCGTTTGCCGGCCAGGTGGCGGATGTGACCGAGTTCTACCGTGAAGCACTGGTGGGGCGGGAGCTGATTGCCCACGGTGTCGCCTGCGAGGCCGAGCGACTCCATATCGCCCTGCATGTTGATGGCAACCGTTCGCGCAACTGGATCTTGACCATCGTTGACGGGACGATTCGCCTGAAACATGACCATCGCCATGCCGACGGCACGGAAGAAGCCATCAGCCAGTATGGCGGTGATGCGCCCGTGCCCGGCTTGCCGCAACGCCAGATTTTCCCCGCCGATGCGCATACCGCCGACATTTTGCCGGCCAGGGCCGACAATTTCTGGTTCATGGATTTTGTCGACGAAAGCACCTTCGAGTACGGCGTTCACTGGCCGAAATACGGCCACTCGGTGCGCCTCTCGTTTGACCTGTCTGAGCCGGTTGAAGCGCCCCCCGCGCCCTGGGGCTTCGAATAATTGGGTTTGGTTTTCGGTTTGGTTTTCGCGATGGTCTAAAATGGTGAATTGACCCACTGACGCCCAATCGGATCGCTTGATGAAAACCACCGCCGACATTCGCCAGGCCTTTCTCGACTACTTCGCCCAGCGCGAGCACCGCGTGGTCGCCTCCAGCTCGTTGGTGCCAGGCAATGACCCGACCCTGCTGTTTACCAACGCGGGCATGGTCCAGTTCAAAGACGTGTTCCTGGGTTCGGAGAAGCGCAACTACACGCGTGCCACCTCGTCGCAGCGCTGCGTTCGTGCCGGCGGCAAGCACAACGACCTGGAAAACGTCGGTTACACAGCCCGCCACCACACCTTTTTCGAGATGCTGGGCAACTTCAGCTTTGGTGATTACTTCAAGCGGGAAGCCATTGAATTTGCTTGGGAGTTCTTGACCAAAACCTGCGGTTTGCCGGCTGAAAAGCTGTGGGTGACGGTGTACGAGGAAGATGAGGAAGCGGCCCGCATCTGGCTGGAACAGATCGGCGTCGATCCTGAGCGCTTTTCGCGCATTGGTGACAAGCCGGGCAAGCGCTACGAGAGCGATAACTTCTGGGCCATGGGCGACACCGGCCCCTGCGGCCCCTGCACCGAGATCTTCTACGACCATGGCCCCGACGTTCCTGGAGGTCCGCCGGGCTCGCCGGACGAGGACGGAGATCGCTACATCGAGATCTGGAACCTGGTGTTCATGCAGTTCGACCGGGCCGCCGACGGTCGCATGAGTCCACTGCCTGCGCCCTGCGTGGATACCGGCATGGGGCTGGAGCGCCTGGCGGCGATCCTCCAGGGCGGCCATTCCAACTATGACATCGATCTTTTCCAGCACCTGATTGCGGCTGCGGCGCGGCTGACCGGCGCAGAAGATCGTCAATCGCCGTCACTCAAGGTCATTGCCGACCATATCCGGGCCTGTGCCTTCCTGGTGGTGGACGGCGTGCTGCCGTCGAACGAGGGCCGCGGCTACGTACTGCGTCGAATCATTCGCCGGGCCATCCGCCATGGTTACAAGCTGGGCTGCGAGGACGTCTTTTTCAGCCGGATGGTTGCGCCGCTGGCCGAGGTGATGGGCGATGCCTATCCGGAACTGCGCGACAAGCAGCAACAGGTGACCGACGTGCTGGCGCGGGAAGAAAAGCGCTTCGGAGAAACCCTGGACCAGGGCATGAAGCTGCTTGAATCTGCCATCGCCGACCTTTCCGAGCCGGTCATTCCGGGCCAGGTGGCTTTCAAACTGTACGACACTTACGGCTTTCCGATTGACCTGACTCGCGACATTGCCCGCGAGCGCGCCCTGACCATTGATGAGGCCGGGTTCGAGGCAGCGATGGAGAATCAGCGCGAGCGGGCGCGGGCCGCGGGCAGCTTCAGTGCAAGGGATGGTATTTCGGCTGACCTGATTGCCGATCTGCCGCGTACGGAGTTTCTGGGTTACAGCCAGCACGAGACCGAGCAGGCCAGTATTGTTGGCATCGTGCGGGAAGGTGAGTCGCTAACGTCATTGAATGCCGGCGAAGAGGCCGTGATCATCCTGGATCGTACGCCGTTCTACGCCGAGTCCGGCGGGCAGGTGGGAGACACCGGTCTGCTGGAAGGCGAGGGCAGTGTGTTCATGGTGGCGGATACCCGCAAGCTGGCGGGCGCCTTCCATGGCCACGTCGGGCAGCTTGAATCCGGCACATTGGCGGTCGGCCAGACCCTTTCGGCCAGAATCGACCGCGCCCGTCGAGCCGACGTGGTACGCCACCATTCCGCCACCCATCTGCTGCATGCCGCGTTGCGCACGGTGCTGGGTGAGCACGTTCAGCAGAAGGGTTCGCTGGTGGCGCCAGACCGCTTGCGTTTTGACTTCTCGCACCACGAGCCGGTCAGCGACGACGAGCTGGCGGTGATCGAACGGATGGTCAACGAACAAATCCAGGCCAACGCCGAGGCCGAGGCCCGTGAAATGTCGTTCGAAGACGCGATGGCCGCGGGCGCGCTGGCATTTTTCGGCGACAAGTACGGTGATGAAGTGCGGGTTCTCAAATTCGGCGAGTTCTCCATCGAGCTTTGTGGCGGCACTCATGTCGGCCGGGTCGGCGACATCGGGCTGTTCAAGATTCTCTCTGAAACCGGCGTGTCAGCGGGTGTTCGACGCATTGAGGCGGTTGCCGGCCAGGTGGCCGTGGATTGGCTTCAGTCGGTTGATCGCTCGCTCCGCGACGTGTCTGGCCGGCTCAAGACCAGCCCGGAGCAATTGGGTGAACGGGTGGAGCAACTGCTGGATCGTTCGCGTCAGCTGGAAAAGGAACTGGAGCGCCTGAAGGGCAAACTGGCCTCGGCAGCCGGCTCTGACCTGGCGTCCCAGGCCACCGAGGTGGCCGGTATCAAACTCATTTCGGCACACCTTGAAGGCGTTGATCCGAACGGGCTTCGCGATACGGTCGACCAGCTAAAGAACAAGCTGGGGTCCGGCATCATCGTGCTGGGCACGGCCGTGGGTGACGGGGTGCGTCTGGTGGCCGGAGTCACGGGTGATCTGACCAAGCAGGTCAAGGCCGGAGATCTGGTCAACCACGTGGCCAGCCAGGTTGGCGGCAAGGGCGGCGGACGTCCGGATTTCGCCCAGGCCGGCGGTTCTGATCCGAAGGCTTTGCCGGCGGCATTGAAGTCGGTAGCGCCCTGGCTGGAAGAAAAATTGGGGTAAGTGATTCAGCCTCTTCAGACCCGGACAAGTCCGTTATAATGCGCGCCGGCCCGTCCACACCGATTCGGAGAGGTGGCAGAGTGGTCGAATGCGGCGGTCTCGAAAACCGTTAACGGGTGAACGCCCGTTCGAGGGTTCGAATCCCTCCCTCTCCGCCATCATTAAAAAGCCCCGCCTCGGCGGGGTTTTTTAATGATCGTGGATAGGGGGAGTCCGGATGAGAACCCGGGTTCGAACCGAGCCGCAGGCGAGCTCGCTGTAGCGAAGCGGAAGCAATCCCTCCCTCTCCGCCATCATTAAAGAACCCCGCCCTGGCGGGGTCTCCAAGCATTCGCCTGATTACCCGGCTTCGTCTGCCTCTTTCTTGGTGTCGTGGTGCGTTCCGGCTGCATGCTCTGGCGGCGCGTACACCGTGTAGAGCTTGAGCGTACGCTTGCCGGTATTGATGAAATTGTGCTCCACCCCGGCGTGGACAAAGACCAGGTCATTGGCGCCGATTTCGCGCGCCTGTCCACTCAAGACCGCCTGGCCGTTACCCTCAACGATGATCAGGATCTGGTCATGGTCATCGTGAACCTCAGCGCCAATTTCCTCGCCGGGTTGAAGGGCCATCAGGACAACCTGGCATTCCTTTCCGGTAATGACTTCATCCCGGAAAGCGTCGTTATTCATGGTGCGTTTCAAAATTGGCACGATTGCCTTGTCGATGTCGGACATACGGTTTCTCCCGCAAAAATTATCGTTTCAGCCTATCAAAATTGATTTCAATGGCCCGCCAGTTCCCCTCGAACGACAGCAAGCAGCGTTCGGGCTGCCACGGTCAGAATGACCAGTGTCGACAGTCCGGCGAGGAAAGCCAGGATCGGGTCGATGCTTGTCTGCTGTAGTGGCAGGAAACGAAATGACGCACTGGTAAAGGCGGCCATTGGGAACGTGTAAGCCCACCAGGATGGAAAAAATGGGAGTTTGATGAAGCGCGGTACCTGAAGAACGAGCAGTGCGGCAATGAATACGGACATGAGGTAGAGCAGGGTGGCGAAGGCATCAACCTGGCCAGCCAGATTGACCCAAGCCATGAAGCCTACTGCCGGTGGTGCCAGCAGGATCATCAGCGTCGGCCGCATCGGGTCTTCCAGTGCCGGCTTGGTGATCAGGCGATAGAACACGATGGTGTTCATGGTCAGCCAGAAAAACAGGCCGATGGCCATGAAGAACCACCCGACCATGGGATATCCAGCCGGGACTGCGGCGATGGGTACCAGGACGTTGCCGACGGCGGGGATGAACCAGGCCGGGTTGATGCTGGCGCTGGGCCGCTCGCTTTCAATCCAGATGGTGACGATGATCAGGGTGAACAGCAGTTGAAATGCCGCCCCGGTCATCCATAGCCAGAGCGATGCCGACGGCAACCATTCACGGGAAAGAATTCCAAGCAGGATCAGGTTGATAGAAAGGGTTGGCAGAAAATTTATCCGGACGGGATGGCGCAGCTCTGCCATCACCCGGTCGCCGCAGGCTACAACTTTGTAGCCGTAAAGCATCAGTAACAGGCCGAAAACGATCGCCGCCAGAAGCGTGATCAGGTCGGCTGGCAGGGATGAAAACTGCCAGTGTATTGCAGCGCTGTGCCAGACCATGGCCAGGCCACACAGGCCCATCACGGAGGCAAACAGCGGCAGCGGGATGTGGGCGCAAAAGGGGGTGGGTTGGGAGTTCATCCCTCTATATTAGAGGAGTTTGATGTTTGGATCATTAAAAAACCCCGCCAAGGCGGGGTTCTTTAATGATGGCGGAGAGGGAGGGATTCGAACCCTCGATAGGGCTTTTAACCCTATACTCCCTTAGCAGGGGAGCGCCTTCAGCCACTCGGCCACCTCTCCGTAAACTGTATTGTTGCACCTTTTCGCCGATGCTTGGCGGCCGTTTCCGGCAGGCGATTCTTGCGAATCGCACGAGGGAGGGATTGACTGCGCCCTTTCAGGGCTTGCCCTTCGGGTGCGCTGGCGCGCATCGTCCTCGCTGCGCTCGGGTCGAACCCTCGATAGGGCTTTTAACCCTATACTCCCTTAGCAGGGGAGCGCCTTCAGCCACTCGGCCACCTCTCCGTAAACTGTATTGTTGCACCTTTTCGCCGATGCTTGGCGGCCGTTCCAGGCAGGCGATTCTTGCGAACCGCTTATTCGACCAAAGGCCTCATGTCAGGGGCCGTTGATCAAGTCATTCGAGGCGCGAAAGGATACCGCCAAACGCTTGGCAGGTAAACCCCTGTTGCCGACTCTTTCCCGATGCGCAGAAATCCTGTTGGCGGGTGTAGGCGGCAACGGAGTTGGCTGATAGAATCAGGCGGGTTCAAAACAGGGTTCCAGTCTCTTGGCAAATTCATCGGCAAGCGGCTCTCGGCGTTCGGTTCGAGGGTTCGATTTCTTTCGCGGCTTTCTGAGAAGTCCTGGCCAGGTCGGATCGGTAATACCCAGCTCCCGCTTCCTCGAAGAGCGGCTGGTCAGGACGGCTGATCTTGCCAACGCCCGCTGCGTGGTCGAGCTTGGGCCAGGCACCGGTGGCACCACCAAGGCCCTGCTCGAGGCCATGCCGTCGCAGAGTCGTCTGCTGACCATCGAGCTGGATCCGCGTTTTTCAGAGCTTCTGGAAGCACTCGGTGACCCGCGCCTTATACCGCACACCGGCAGCGCCACCGATATCGCCGACATCCTGCAAGAGCATTCGCTTCCGGCACCGGATGCGGTCATCTCCGGCATTCCGTTTTCGACCATGCCGCAGGAGATTGGCCAGTCCATCATCCGCGCTGTACGGGATTGCCTTGCGCCCGGTGGCATTTTCCTGGCCTATCAGTTTCGCGGCCACGTCGGTCGGCTGGGGGCCCCGGAAATGGGCACGCCTGATGTGCAAATGGAATGGTTGAACATTCCGCCAATGCGGTTTTATCGCTGGGTCAAGCAGTAGCTGATTGTGAGTGATTGGCCCGCTAGCTTAGCGGGCTTGGCAGGCTCAGGATGGCACTGGCGATCGAGAAGTAAATCAGGATGCCGACTACGTCGGCGACAGACGTAATCAAGGGTGTACTGGCCGTTGCCGGGTCCATGTTGAAGCGTTGCAGAAGGAACGGAAGCAGCATCCCGATCATTGCCCCCATGATCACGACCGCAAGCATGGCAAATCCAACCACCATGGCCAATTGAACGGCCAGATCCGGCCCACCACGCCAGGCGCCGATCACGGACACGGCCAGTCCCATGGTCAGTCCTAGGGCAAGTGCTACAGAAAACTCCTTGCCCCAGAGGCGCAACCAATCCTTGGTGTCGACGTCACCAATGGCCAGCGCTCGAACCATCAGGGTGGCGGATTGAGAGCCAGCATTGCCCGAACTGGCAATGATCAGGGGCAAGAAGAACACCAGCGCGATGACGGCTTCAATGGCGTCTTCGAACATGGCAATCGAAAGGCCTGATACCAGATTGACCAGGACCAGGATCATCAGCCAGCCAATTCGTTTGCGATAGAGAAATGCCGGGCTTGCTTCACGGATCGAGATGTTGACGTTACCGGTTGCGCCAAGTTTGTGGAAGTCCTCGGTGGTTTCCTGCTCGGCGACGTCCATGATGTCATCCACGGTCACGATGCCCAACATCATGCCGTTCTTGTCAGTCACCGCCAGCGTGTTGATGTCATAGTGCTGGATAACCTGAACGGCCTCTTCCCGGTCCGCGGAGGCCTGGACTGAGTAGTACTCCTCGTCCATCAGGGTTTCAACTTTCGCGTCCTGGCGAGCCAGGATGAAATCTTTAAGCTTGACGGCATCCAGAAGGCGTCCGCGATTGTCCGTGACGAACACGAAGTTGACGGTCTCGCCCCGGTTGGCCTCGTGCCGGATATGATCCAAGGCACGGGCGACGGTCCACTGGGGGCGAACCGAGACAAATCGGGGGGTCATAAGGCGCCCGATCGACTCTTCCGGATAGCCCAGCAGCTTCAGCGACTGTTTCAGGTCTTCCGGTGCCAGCAGCTTGAGGAAGCCCTCGAGTTCCTCGGCATCAAGATTTTCGAGAAAGGCCGTCCGATCATCAGGGACCAACTCGTGCAGGATCTTTCGTGAGTCGCGGTCGTCCAGTGAGACCAGCATCTCTCGCTGCAGGCTGTGGGGCAAGTAGGAAAAGGTGTCGGTTCTGCGTTCTTGCTGCAGAGACATCAGAAGTTTAAGGCGTTCGCTTTCGTCGTCGAGCTGGGAAATGGCCTCGGCAATATCCTGCACGGCCATTTCTTCCAGCTGTTCGTTCAGCTCGGTGTCTCGGCCCAGCTTCAGCAGGGCCAGTAACTCGATAATTGCACCTTTTTCCGACATTCTTTTGCCTTTGATCCAGTATTTGCCCGTTAATGATTACACGTATGTCACGGTTCATGGTCGAGCGCGGTAGTTTTTGGTTAAAGACCATCCACTCCCGGCTCATCCCGGCAGTACACGTAGGCCACGCCGCTCAGGCGGCGGTTGAGTTGCTGGAAGTCGTCGAGGATTTCCCAGGCCGACATCGGCAGGTCGCTTCTAGAGCGCTTGTGGCGGATCAGCCAGCTGCTGTTGTCGCGCTTGTTCTTGAGGATTTCCCGACCCAGTTCCGGGCGCTCTTGCAGCAGCATTCTGGATACGCTCTCCATTTGCCGTCCCAACCGGTCGGAGGCTTCCAGCAACAGGTCCCGGTAGCCCGGCAGTTCATCAATGTGCTTTTCGAGCAGTGTCTGGGTTTCATCAAGCAGTTCGCGGCCCAGCGTCCGGACGATCAGCGGCAGTTCGCGCAGGAAATCGTCCATGGTCTCTTTCAGGCTGGCATCGTCGGCGCCCAGCGCGTCGTCGGGTACGGCATCAAGGAAACGCATCATGTCCTCGCGATTCTTGAGGATGCGGCGGCTGCGCCGCGCGATGCCAATGGCCAAGCCGTCACGGATGGCACCCTCGCGTATCTGCCCGACAATTTCTTCCCGCATGACGTGCAAAGTGTCAAAGATCCGCAGGGTTTCGCGCAACGCGGCGTTGATGGCCAGCGCCGGGTTTTGCAGCAGCAGCGGGTCGAGTCGCGACGGGTCGCTGTCTTCGCCTTGCTCTGGTGGTGGCGGGATCAGGCTGCGGGTCAGGTTCTCCAGTGGCGAGGCCGCAGCGATGGCCAGGCAAGCGACCAGATTGAACAGCGTGTGTGCCCAGGCAGCCTGCTGATGGGTAGTGCCAGGCAAGGTTTCCAGCGTGGCTGTGCCCAGCCCCTGAACCAGTGCCACGCAAACCAGCGCCAGCGGTAGTTTGATCAGCAGTACGGCCAGACCGAGCCGCCGCGCGTCCAGCCTGGCCCAGCCGGCAATCAGTGCAGTCAGGCACAAGCCGATATTGGCGCCGATTACCCATAACAGCAGCATTTCCAGGCTGACCTGACCACTGGCAACCAGACCGAGGGCCAGGGCGATCGAGGCGGTGGAGGACTGCACGGCCAGGGTCAGCAGCAGGGCGCCAATCAGGAACAGCCAGGGCAGGGCGGCCAGAGCGGCAAACAGGTTTTCGACCGCCGGGTCGCCGCCAATCTGCGCGGCTGACGAAGAAATGAAGCCCATGCCAATCAAGATAAAGGCCAACGCCAGCAGAGCCTGCCCAATTCCTTTGGGGCGGGAGCGTTCGATAAACAGGAACAATACGCCGCCCACGGCGAGCAGAATGCCGACATAGTCCTGCAGGTTGAAGGCCAGCACCTGAACCAGCACGGTGATGCCCAGTTGCGCCCCCAGCAAAACGGCCAGTACGTTGCGCCAGTTGGCCCGTTCGTCACGGGTCATGTCGACCGACAGCATGGCCATGGCCGTGGATGAGGGCATGACAACGCCAGCAGCGATGCCGCCAATCAGGGCACGCAGCCGGGTGCGGGTGAAGTCTTGCAGCCAGTCAAGCAGGTCACCGCCGGTTACCCGGGCAAACCCCTTGCGCAGGGTTCGAAGCCCGAGCAGGATCAGCAATATGCCGCCGACTAGGTTGATGAAATGCATCAGGTGCTCCCCGACTAGGTCAGGCGGCCGACGATTTGAACCTCATCTAACCAGGGCAGGTCGTCCAGGGTCTTGGTGAGCTGAGCAGCGAGTGTTTGGTCGACCACGGGTTGACCGTTCGGATCCAGCCAGACTTCGAGGCTGACCTTGTCATCCAGGTAATGCAAACGGACCTCGTGAATCGCGGTCCAGGCCGGCAATGGTGACCAGCGTTCCTCCAGCATGGCTTCCACGGCCGGGCGCAATGGCAGGCCGGGCAGTTGACTGGGGTCACCCTGTCCTTCGTCGTCTTCCGGGTCGATGTGGAAAGTGACATCGGCAATGTCCTTGCAGGCTGCGCGCATCTGGCGGCTGACTTCGTTGCCGATTTCATGGGCTTCCGACACGCTGATCTTCGGGGCCACCACGATGTGCAAATCCACCATGATCCGACCTGCGGACTGTCGGGTTCGAAGGTCATGAACCCCCTCCACGCCGGCGACCGCTATGGCGGTTTCTTCCAGCCGTTGATGCGTTTCCGGGGGCACGGCGGTATCCACCAGCTCACGGGCGGATTCCCAGACCAGGTCCCAGCCAACTTTGCCGACCAGGATGCCCACCAGGGCAGCGGCAACCGCATCCATCCAGCCGGCACCGAACTGGGCTCCGACCAGAGCGACCAATACCGCACCCGTCGAGAGAACATCCGTGCGTGAATGCCAGGCATTGCCTTCCAGCAGCTTGGACTTGGTGCGCTTCGCTACCCGCATGGTGTAATGAAAGAGGGCTTCCTTGCTGATCATTGCCAGCAGGGCGATCAGCATGGCGATCAGCCCGGGAGGCGAAATCTGGACGCCAGTGGCCAGTCGGTACATGCTGGCCCAGACAATCGCGCCGGCGACGAAAATCAGCACGCTGCCGAGCAGCAAGGTCGCCAGCGTTTCGATGCGGCCGTGACCGTACTGGTGATCGTGATCCGGCCCTTGCCGGCCATAGTGGGTGGCGGCCAGAACGAAGCCGTCGGTGATGAGGTCGGAAACCGAGTGGATGCCATCGGCGATCAGCGCCGCCGAGCCCACAACCAAACCGGTGACTACCTTGACGGCACCCAGAAAACCGTCGAGCGCAGCGGCAATCCAGGTGGCGCGCTTGGCGTCAGCCGTATCAGCGGCGCGCGATCGCGCAGCTGCCTGTTGCAGCGCAGCGGTAGTGCTCTCGCGGGCTTTTTTTGAGTCGGTCGAATTCACATTCGGTCTCCAGAGTATTCCAGGCGTTCGAGCGATGGCTCAGGCGCCTGGATCGACGTACTAGTTTACATCGGACCTGTGGCGGCCCCTGTGGCCTTGGCCGAAGGTTCCCGCGAATCCAGCAGACGGGCGACCAGCGCGCGCTGGTTGGGGTGGAGTCCGGGCATCTGCGCGGCGATGTCACTGGGGTCAGCCGTTTTCAGCCGACGGGCCAGACGAGTCCAGGCGTGGCGACGGATCAGTGACTGCAGTTCACGGCGAGTCAGTCGAGGTTGAATGTGCGTCATCATGATGCTCCTTGCTATCGTTAATGCCAAGTAAAGGGCGCCGGGCCTTTGCCCGGCGCCCGGTTTTGCCCGATCAGATCAGGTCGAGATACCCAGCAGGGCGCCAGCCAGCAGGAAGTACACGGCCAGGCCGGTGAAATCCTTGATGGTGGTGATGAAGGGGTCGGCCCCCGGCGCGTGGTCAACGCCAATCTTCAGCATGATGAAGGGCAGCAGGAAGCCCAGCAGTGCTGCGGTCAGGACCGAAAAGAACAAGGCGCCGCCAACCACAACGCCCAGCAGCGGCAGATCGTTCGGTGCACCCTGCCAGAAGTAGGCGATGGTGCCGGCAACCACGGCAATGATCGCGGCCATGGCGACCCCGACGACGGTTTCGCGAAGCATGTGCTTGCGCCAGAAGCGGTCGAGGTTGATATGGCCCAGGGCCAGGCCGCGGGCGAAGATGGTGGTCGACTGGGTGCCGACGTTGCCGCCCATATCCATGACCAGCGGTACGAAGACGGCCAGCGCGATAACAGCGGCCAGGGTGTCTTCGAAGAAATCCACCAGGCCACCGACCATCAGGCCACCGGCAAGGGTCACCATCAGGAACATCAGGCGTACGCCAATCGGGTAGTGCAGCGGGCCGCTGGTCAGCAGTTCAGAGCGAATCGAATCTTTCGCGTGAATGCCGCTCAGGCCAGCCTTCTTGTACATGTCTTCCGAGGCTTCTTCTTCAAGCACGTCCATGGCGTCATCAAAACGCAGGATGCCGGTCAGGCGACCGTTGGCGTCGGTGATGGGCAGCGAAGAGATGTCCAGACGCTGAAGCTGGCGGGCCGCCGTTTCGCGATGGGTGGATTCGGGCATGGCGATATCCTTGCCTTCCACCAGCTCGGAAATCGACTGCTCGGCTGGGCTGCGCAGCAAACGCGCCAGGCGAACAAAACCCTGGTACTTGCCCGCGGCATCGACGACGAACACCTTGTTGCTGACCTCATCCGGCGCCTGCGAATCGCGAATCTTGTTCAGGGCATCGGAGACCTTGGCGTCGACAGTGACGAAGGCGAAGTCAGTGCGGCGCAGGCCGCCAATGGAGTCGCTTAAGTCCCCGGAGACCACCATGCCGGCAGCGCTGTTGATCATGTTGATTGAGAATTGGTTAGTCATTGGATAAGTCCTTTTATTCGTTGATTCAGGCAGACGGCGCGGCAACGGCCGGCGCAATCAGGCTCTGGGCCCGCACGGGGCCGGCGTTGTCGACCAGGCGAAGCCAATCGGCGTAGTCCAGCGCCATCAGGGCGGCGGAGCGGGCCGGCTCTTCCAGTCGGTCGAGCAACGCAATCTGGTCATTGCCGTCGAGTCGGGCGAGTGCCTCGGTAAGGTCGTGCTGGCTGCAGTCGGCCAGCACGGCGTCAAGGCGCTCGAAGCGACCCAGGCGAACCAGGGCGAGGATTTGAATTACGTCATTGCGGTTCATGGGATTGCTCCTGATCAGAACGCCAGGCCTAAGCCGACGGTGGCGAACCAGTCCTTGTCGTCACCGCTGAGCACGCGGCTAACGGCCAGGTCGATGTACTCCACCGGTGAATCGAAGTGGAAGCGCAGACCGAGCTGGGATTCGACTGCTTCATCGGCACCTTCGCGGTAGACCTGACCGATCAGGTCGACAGAGTCGGCAAAGCCCCACTCGAACGCTCCGCCGAGGAAAACCCGATCGACCTCCTCGTCGCCACCGCGACCGTGGATCCGGCCGATATTGGCGTGGATGGCCACCGGTGCATCGCGAAACTCGTAGCTGAAGGGGAAGTTCAGCAGCAGGTCGTTGAAGTCGGAATCTTCAATGCCGGCGTGCAGGTACACCGCCGAGCCCCAGCGACCGGCTTCCATGGGGGCCAGCTGGTACTTGAGCTGCGGCTCGAAACGGTTGATGGATTCGCCGTCTTCCTCGACGCGAATCAGACCAGCGACCAACTCCAGCGGGGCCTGGCCGGGACGCCAGGTGGGCTGGAAGCCGAGTTCGCTGTTGTCGCCGTCGAAACGGGTGAAGAACGACTCGATGATGAAATCACCCGGCTCGCCCACATCGACATCGTCGACAGGGTAGTGACCGCCCGCGGCAAACGCTGTAACGGGCATGGCAAGGGCCAGCGCCAGGCTGGAAACAACAAGCTTGTTCATAGTGGACCTCTGTAACGTTGAAATAAAACAACGGCAGGAGAGGTCGTCACCACGAAGGCGAACGATCCTGAATCGAAACCGGACAGGCGCGTTTCACATGCGCGACAAGCGCACAGGGCCGGCCTGGTAAAAGGCCGAGCGACCGTCAAGAGACGAAGTTGGATTGTGCTTTCTTTAAGGCGGGAACCCGACGCAAGTCTGCGTCAGGCTATCTTCAAGGAAAAGACAGGCTACCGGAGACGTGCGTTAAATTTCCGCGATGGATAAGTGACGACTCAAAACCTGCCTCCTATGGCAGAAAAACCGCCGCCACAATAACTACCCCGAGCCAAATGTCAAGTCTTTTCGCGGACGATGGGTCCTGGGCCGCAGCCTCAATGCGGTGACGCGCCCTGATGCTGGGCGTTGCCGGCCGCCTTTCCTGGGTGGGAAAAACGACGCTACAGCTATAAGCAACGGGTTTCCCGTGATAAAATGGCAGGCTTTACCTGCCCCGGAGTTTGCCATGCGCCTGATCGATGAAGCCCTCACTTTCGATGATGTTTCCCTGGTGCCTGACTACTCCGAGGTGCTGCCGAACGATGTCGATCTGTCGACCCGGATCACCCGCGACCTGCGCCTGAACATGCCGCTGGTGTCGGCGGCCATGGATACCGTGACCGAGGCGCGCCTGGCCATTGCCATGGCCCAGGCCGGTGGCGTTGGCGTCATTCACAAGAACATGACCATCGAGCGCCAGGCCGAGCAGGTCCGCATCGTCAAGAAATACGAAGCCGGTGTGATCAAGGACCCGATCACGGTTCATCCTTACACCACCATCCGAGAGGTGCTGGAGCTGACCCGTAGCCACAACATCTCGGGCGTGCCGGTGGTGGATGAGAACGAACTGGTAGGTATCGTCACCTCGCGGGATTTGCGTTTCGAGAAAAAGCTCGACGATCCCGTGCGAAACATCATGACGCGCAAGGACAAGCTGGTCACGGTACAGGAGGGAGCCAGCCAGGATGAGGTGCTGGAACTGCTGCACAAGTTTCGTATCGAGAAGGTTCTTGTTGTCAACGACCGCTTCGAGCTGCGTGGGCTGATCACCGTCAAGGATATCCAGAAGTCACGCGATTTTCCGAATGCGGCCAAGGACAGCGCCGAGCAACTGCTGGCCGCGGGTGCCGTTGGCACGGGTGGCGATACCGAGGATCGTATTGAGGCGCTGGTTCATGCCGGTATCGACATCGTCGTGGTCGACACCGCCCACGGCCATTCCAAGGGCGTGCTTGACCGCATTCGCTGGGTCAAGAAGCATTTCCCCGACGTCCAGGTGATTGGTGGCAACGTGTCGACCTCGGACGGCGCCCTGGCGCTGGCCGAAGCCGGCGCTGACGGCGTCAAGATCGGACAGGGCCCTGGCTCCATCTGCACGACGCGAGTCGTGGCGGGCATCGGTGTTCCGCAGGTCAGTGCGGTCTCGTCGGCGGCCGGCGCTTTGCGTGAGCTCGGTGTGCCGGTCATTGCCGACGGCGGCATTCGTTTCTCGGGCGATGTTGCCAAGGCGATTGCCGCTGGCGCTTCCACCGTGATGATCGGCTCGCTGCTGGCCGGCACCGAGGAAGCGCCCGGCGAGGTAGAGCTTTTTCAGGGCCGTTCCTATAAAAGCTACCGCGGCATGGGCTCATTGGGCGCGATGCAGAAGGGGTCGTCCGATCGCTATTTCCAGGCTGGAGCGGCTCATGACAAGCTGGTTCCTGAAGGTATCGAGGGCCGAGTGCCTTACAAGGGCTATCTCAGTGGCGTGGTTCACCAGTTGATGGGCGGTCTTCGGGCCAGCATGGGCTACTGCGGTTGCGCCTCGATTGATGAGCTGCGGACGAAGTCGCGTTTTGTGCGCATCACCGGCTCTGGGGTACGTGAATCGCATGCCCATGATGTGACCATCACCAAAGAAGCCCCCAACTACAAGCTGGGTTAACAGACCATGACCGACATTCATGCCCACCGAATCCTGATTCTCGACTTCGGCTCGCAGTACACCCAGCTGATTGCCCGCCGCGTGCGCGAAATCGGGGTTTACTCCGAAATCCTGCCGTATGACGTCGGTGACGAGGCCATCCGCGCATTCAACCCGACCGGTATCATTCTCTCTGGCGGGCCTGAATCGGTGGCTGTTCATGACAGCCCGCGTATTCCCGCAATGGTGTTCGAGTTGGGTTTGCCCCTGTTGGGCATCTGCTATGGCATGCAGGCCATGGCTACGCATTTTGGCGGCCAGGTCAGTCCTTCCGACGAGAAGGAATTCGGCTATGCGGAGGTCAGTATCGATTCCGGTTCCGATCTTTTGCACGGTATCGAAGACCGGGTCAACGCTGACGGCAAGGGCCAGCTCGAAGTGTGGATGAGCCACGGCGACAAGGTCACGACGCTACCCGAAGGCTTCAGCACGATCTGCACGACGCCGTCAGCACCGATTGCTGGCATGGGCGACGATCAGCGCCGTTTTTACGGTCTCCAGTTCCACCCGGAAGTCACCCATACCCGTCAGGGCCGGCGCATTCTGGAGCGTTTCGTGCTCGAGATTTGTGGCTGCTCGGCGAGCTGGACTACGGGTGCCATCATCGATGACCAGATTGCCCGGGTGCGCGAGCAAGTCGGCAGCGATACGGTGTTGCTGGGCCTGTCTGGTGGCGTGGATTCTTCCGTGGTCGCGGCGCTTTTGCATGAGGCCATTGGCGACCAATTGCTGTGCATTTTTGTCGACACCGGCCTGCTGCGCTACCAGGAAGGCGACCAGGTGATGGCGACCTTTGCCGAGCACCTGGGCGTAAGGGTAGAGCGCATCAACGCGCGCGACCAGTTTATGAACGCGCTGGCCGGCGTGTCCGACCCGGAAGAAAAGCGCAAGATCATCGGACGAGAGTTCATCCGGGTGTTCGAGCAGGCCGCCAAGAGTCATCAGGAGGCTTCCTGGCTGGCCCAGGGCACGATTTACCCGGACGTGATTGAATCGGCGGGCGCCTCGACCGGCAAGGCGAAGGTGATCAAGTCGCACCACAACGTGGGCGGTCTGCCGGCCGACATGAATCTGAAGCTGGTCGAGCCGCTCAGAGAGTTGTTCAAGGACGAAGTGCGCAAGATTGGTATCGAGCTGGGTTTGCCGGCCGAACTGGTCATGCGCCACCCGTTTCCTGGTCCGGGACTGGGGGTTCGGATTCTTGGCGAGGTCAAGCCGGAATTTGTCGGGCCGCTGCAGAAAGCCGACCACATTTTCATCAGCGAATTGCGCAAGGCGGATCTTTACGACCAGGTCAGCCAGGCCTTCGCCGTTTTCTTGCCGGTGAAATCCGTCGGCGTGGTCGGCGATGCGCGGCGCTATGAGTACGTGATTGCCCTGCGTGCCGTCGAAACCATCGATTTCATGACCGCTCGCTGGGCCTATCTCGATCATGAGTTCCTTGACCATGTCTCGCGCCGCATCATCAACGAATGCGATGGCGTCTCAAGGGTGGTCTACGACATCTCGGGCAAGCCGCCAGCCACGATTGAGTGGGAGTAACCGTGTCGCGGCCATCCATCGGCCGCCTGTCGGCCGCGCTCATTGCGCTGTTGGCCCTGGTCACGCTGGTTGGCCTGCTGCTGGTCAGGATGGGTTCGGCGCCGGCCCCCTTATCTAATCCCCCGCCGGGTTCAACGCCCGTTGAAGCGGGCTATGCGGAACCTGCCGAACTCATTGAAAGCAATGCGCCGTACTTGCGCGCGGTGCATTGGTTCGGGGATGCCTGGCCGGTCAACTTCTGGAACACCGATATCGAGTCTCGTGCTCGGCAAGACTTCCAGAAGATCATTGATGATGGCTTCAATACCGTTGTTTTTCTGGTGCCATGGCCGGGTTTTGCGCCGGACCCGCACGCGGGCACCCTGGACAACGACCGGGTTGAGCGGCTCGTTGGCCTGATGACCCTGGCCGATGACCTGGGATTGAAAACGATACTGCGGGTGTCGTACGCCTGGGACGGCATGGACGATGTCTCGGGCCAGCGCCTTTTGTCACTCTGGCAGGACGAGTCTTTCTACCGGGGCTGGTTGGACCACTTGGAGGCGCTGTGGGTTGCCGTGCACGAGTTGCCCGGTTTCCAGTTCGGGTTCTTCTCGTGGGAAGATCTTTGGGCAGCGACCAGCCTGGTCGAAGCGGATGAAGCGACACGCGCAAGTGCTGCTCAAACCACCGGCTTCGCCGACTGGTTATTGGCCGATATCGATCCGGCTCGCCGGGAGGCCCTGTTCGGGCGCTCCTTCGACAACGCTGGTGACGTTGTCCTGCCGCAACGTCGAGAGCCTGCTTTTGAGCTGTACATGCAGTTCATCAGCCAGGCGTGGGTCAACCGTTTCTTCTTGCCCGCGCAGGAGCGGTTTCCGCAGCTGTCCATGGAAATCCGTATTGATTCCGACCCGATTTTCGACGGTGATGAGTTGATTGGCTGGTTTCACCATTACGACGCCTGGAATCTGCCAGGGGGCGAGTGGGTCACGCTTTACTGGTCACCGGCGATGGGCGGAGTCAACCAGGGTGAAACCCTGGAGGCAGAGGAGGCAGCTCGTCGGCTGGAGGGTTGGTTGGAACAGGTCGCCCGTCATGCCGGTCCGCGTCAAATCTTCATTGGCCAGTTCCTCGCGGAAGATTTCACACCGGGGTACGAACTGAACGGGCGCCTGGCGCGCGAGCGCGTCGGCGAGTTTCTCGAGTTGGCCCAGCCAATATTGGCGGCGGGCACTGGCGGCTACGGACTTTGGACCTGGACCGACTACGGTCATGACCTGATCGGCAATCCCGAGTTTTTCGTTGGCCTGGACGGATGGGAACGAAGTCAATCCGGCGTGCAGCTGGACGGTGCCGAGGTGCTTTTGAGCCCCGATGGCTGGCTGTCTTTCAGTGGCCACCGCTGGATGTATCACGCGCCGGGCGGGCCTGAGTCGGCCAGGCTGTGCGTCCGTGGTCGCCCGATCGATAACGCCGATGAGGCCGTTTTGCGCATCTACCAGGGCGTTTCACCGGACTCACAACGTCACCTCCTGGAGCAGTTGGTATTTTCTGCTGATGGAGACGGTGAGCAATGCATTGAGCATGATGCCGAGGCGCTGACGTTCTGGCTGGTGGCGGAATCAGCAATCAGGGTGGAGCGCGTGAACAGCATCGGGTTTGTTCAGAAAAGTGGTATGCGTGAGACCGACTTTTCGTTGAAAGCCGTCGCGCAGGACTACCGATCCCTGAACGCCGGACTCAAGTTCCAGCCTGATCTTGGCCGGCCCTTGTTCGAGGACGGCTGGATGGGTCGTTTCTGGTTGCAGCAGGTATCCATTGAAGGGCTTGAGCGACCGGTCCTGGAATTGAAGACGGCACAGCCGTCCGATTGGCCCGTTGAGGTTGAGCTTGCGGTGGCCGTTGATGGCCAATCCTTGGGTTCGATTGCCTGCTTGCCCGATGGACATCATGAATTTGCCATCAATGGACAGGGTCGAGAGGCCATCGCCATTCTGCTTGAGTCCTCGCAGACCCATAGGCCGTTGCCTGACCAACGTGACCTTGGGTGCCGAATCGACTGGTCCATCAGGGATATGCACACAGGGGAGGGTGCGGAATCGGCCAGGCAGTAATCCGGAGCCCGGCAGAGGTCGACGTTTGACCGGACCCGACAGGCGGCCTGGCAATCGTCGGGATTGCCAGGCCGATTGTCGTCTTCATGGTTGTCGCGTCAGGGGTTGGGGATTTCCGGCATGGTGGGTGGAATGGTTTCCGGCAGGCGAAGTTCGATGCTGGTATTGCCGCTCTCCAGCAGCCATTCGGCCTGGACCCAATTCGAGATGGGGTTGACGGTAGTCCCCAGCACGTCGAAGCCCGCCTCCTCGTTGCTGACCAGTATTTCCAGGTCGGCCTGGCGACCGATCGGTTCCGGCCCGGGCACCCACCAGTTCCCGCGCCCGAAAGACGAGGAGATTTCGTTGCTGTAGTGCAAGGTCACTTCGACCGGCACGGCCTCATCGGCTTCGATGACCCAGCGCCAGGCTCGATCGATGGCAGCCGATGGGCTGGCCGTTTCCAGGGAAACGGCGAGTGTGATGTCGTTGCCGGGTGCCGCAAGGGGACGAACCGAAGCCAGGACCGCTCCGTCCTGATCGGTCAGGAAAACCTGGTCAACCTGGCCCGCAGGCAGAACTGCGCTGGCCTGGTCGGTTTCACCGCCGGGATTTCTGAGTTGGCGTTCAATCAGCGCCTTGCGCAGTCGGACGAAGTGGCTGAGCGACTCGATCTGGTTATTGAACTGCTCCGGCACGGAAAAATGGTTGCTCTCGTGCACATTGAAGGCAACGGGGCCGGGCTGGATGTTGATGCTGTCCTCGAGTTTTTCCTTCAGGCTGGCAAAACGCTGGTCGAACCAGGCCGGCGTGAATACCTCGTCGATCAGCTCCAGCAGTCGGTTGTCGATCTGCTCGCGCAGGCTGCTGGTTGCCAAAACCTTCTCGATCAGGCGGTTTTCCCAGCCACCACGCAAGGGATATTCGTAACTGAAAAAATCGTTATGGGTGGAGAACCCGTCTCTAAAGTGCGAGCCGAAGGACAGGTCCTTGTCC
Source organism: Gammaproteobacteria bacterium (assembly GCA_003567685.1). Lineage (GTDB taxonomy): Bacteria > Pseudomonadota > Gammaproteobacteria > Xanthomonadales > Wenzhouxiangellaceae > Wenzhouxiangella. Next base: position 26,771 of record PWYW01000100.1, on the reverse strand, counting down.
CAGGGAATGAACTTCCAGCGAGCGTTGGCATCGTGATGATCCAGGTAAAGCCAGTAGTCGTCACCGAAGGAATCGATGTCGCCGATCATCCAGTGCAGGACGAGCCAATCGATGAAATTGTCGACGTCCACGCGTTCCGCGAATCCGGTAGCAAAGCTTGAACCCGACGGCGTGTTCTGGACCCATTCGACGAGGTCGAGCAAGGATTGCCAGTCGGGATCGCCTCGCGAGTCGAACGTTTCTTCGACCAGGGCTAGGCGTTGGTCCGCATCCAGCTCGGACAAATCAGCAGCGAAGAAAGAACGCCCGTTTACGGCATCATCGTCGCGGGTGCCATCGCGAACCAGCGTGCCCTCGGGGTTCAGGCCGTTCATGGACAGGAGGAACTCGTCAACCCGCTGGATGTGCAGGTAGGTTCCTTCGAACAGGCCGTTGATCCAGAGATCGAAGTAGCGCGTGCGCGGGGCCGGTTGTCCAAGGGCATGGAACATTTCAAAGCTCAGCGATTCACGCATCATGCTGGGATCAGTCCACATGCCATTCAGATTCATCCGGTCACTGCCGAACAGCAGTGGCTGGGCGTCTTCGAAGCGGATGTTGAAGGACTTTTTCGGCAGGAAGCGCGATGAGCTGCCCCGGAAGCGCAGCCCGGTTAGCGCCTGAACCTGTCCGTCCTGGTTAAAGGTGACTTCACCGGGAAGGCGATCATCACTGAAGATTGGGCGTGAGTAGAGCTCTGCGAGATCTGCCGGATCCATGGTCAGATCAATTCTCTGGCCAGTTGAGGCGAGCAAATCGGGGCCCGCCCGTGTGACCTCCATCAGCAGGGAAACTGGCTGGCTGCCCTGAAGCGCCTCGAAGCGCCAGGCGCCGCCTTCTTTTTCAAGCGTCGCAGTGCCCTGCGGAATCAACTCGAGTGCGTCCTGGTCAATGAGCTCGTTGAAGTTTCCACCGACCGTGCTGTACAGCGGATTGAACTCGATACGGTCGAATTCGGCATTGGGTAAACCGACCCCGAACTGCCAGATCTGGTCGCCCTCGTCGTTGTGTCCATACCAATTGAGGATGACCCGCTCGCCAACGTGTGGCACCAGGCTGATGCCTTGCCCCGGTTGGGCCGGGTCATACCAGCTGCCTTCCAGGGCCGCTAGCTCGGGTGGATGGGGCGGAAGCCCCAGGCATTCCGGAGAGCCTTCCAGGTAACGTAGCTCGCGACCGCTGCCGGCGCCGAACCCGGAACCTTCCACGTGGAAACGCAGGATGGCCAGAGGACAGTCACCGCCAGACACATCGTCTTCGCTAAAGGCCAGGGCCGCTCGACCCACTCGCTCCAGTTCCACCTGGTCGTTTTCAAGGCGGGTGTGATAGAGATCTGGAATCTGCAGTACACGATCCTGCATGCGGCCAGTGCCGATCAGCCAGATGGGTTCACCATCGTCCCGGTAGCCGGCCCACTTGAATACGGCTGATCCGGCGCTGAGCATGTGCAGCATGAAGCCTTCGCCGTTGCGGTTGGCCGGCTGGAACCATTGGCCTGATCGCTCCAGGCCGCCCGGCAGTCGATCAATGCCCTGACAAAGCGCGACGCTTCCGCCAAGGTGCTTGTCCTGCACGAACGGCGCGATTTCGGCGGGCTCGAGCACCTCGTTCCAGCACAGGTCCAGTCCTTCGCCCGGCAGCAGGTCCTCGAGGGCCAGCAAATCGGTTGGCAACTCACCGATCAGGCCGCGGGCGGGAAGGGCGAGGCGCTCAACGGTGCTGCGGTCTTCGCTGCAGAACACGCCTTCCCAGTCGCATTCGGTGCCGACGGCGCCCATCCAGTTGAGTTGACGTTGCCAGTTCGGGCCGTCGGTCGCTTCGTACAGGGCCCGCAGCGCATCACGTTGTGCTTCGGGTATCAGTACCAGATTGGTATCAAGGCTGATCTGGTCGAACCAGACCAGTCTGGGTGGGTCGCGTGGGTCTCCGTTGTCGGAACGGTCGCGCTGTCGCAGGCTGATCCTGGCTGAGCGAACGTCGCTGCCCAGTTCGCCGGCCAGGCGGGTTTCGCTCTCGAGGCGAGTCCACTGGCCTTGCGGGATACGGGCGCTGCTCAGGCCAATATCGGTCTGGATTTGTTCTGCATCGGCGTTGGCCGAGTCCTCGTCGCAGTTGTCATCGGCATAGAAATCGACGCGCAAGCGAACGCTGAGCTCAGGATCCGGCTCGTCGGTCCAGGCATCGGCGGAAAGTTGAATCCCCGGTGTCTGGCCTATTTGTACGCATTGGTCAAGGCGACTGCCGCCGAATCCGCGCTGAACTCGATTGAAGCGGAAGGCAAGGCGGTCAGGGTCGTTTCCCGGTGCGGCTTCGACGATGCCGACTTGATCGTCATCGTCGAGGCTCAGGGTCCAGCCACTGGGGCCATTGTCATCGCTCCACTGACCGCTTTCGGCCTGAAAATCGGCGTTTTGAACGGAAACGCTTGCAGTGGCTGATGGCTGAAGTGCCAGCGTCAGCACAAGGATGGACGAGAACGTCCAGGCCAGATTCTTGATCATCATGATTCGCCATTCAATGTTTGACAGAAACGCAACGAAAGCCGCCCCCACGGACCTCGAACGCCTTTCTATCTTCACGCCCGATGGCAGGGAGGTCAAGTCAGCCGGAGATGAGTAGAATCATGCGGATGATGGAAAATTACCCGATACAGCCAGCGGATGAACGGTGGATGTCCCAGGCGATGCTGCTCGCGAAGCGGGCCGAGGCACTGGGCGAGGTGCCGGTGGGTGCCGTGGTCGTGAGGGATGGAGCCATCATTGGCGCAGGCTTCAACCGCCTGATCTGCGACAACGATCCGACGGCACACGCTGAAATTATCGCCTTACGGGCTGCCGGCCGCCAGCTCGGCAATTATCGCTTGCCCGGCGCAACCCTTTACGTGACGCTGGAGCCTTGCAGCATGTGTGCGGGTGCCATTATCAGCGCCCGGCTGGAGCGCGTGGTGTATGCCACACCGGACCCCCGTACCGGAGCTGCCGGGTCAGTGTTTCAGATCCTCGACAATCCGGATCTGAACCACCGCTGCCGAGTGACCACGGGCGTTCAGACCGAGCAGGCCGCCGAGATGTTGCGCGGTTTTTTCCGTGCTCGGCGCAGCGCCCGCCGCTGTTAAAGCGGTGACGAAATTTGGTGGTAAGATCGGCGGCTCAGTTGCTTTTATCAAAGGATCAAGAGCCGTGAAACACACCTTGCTGATTTCCGCTGCCATCGCCCTGGCGCTTGGCCTGTCGGCCTGTTCAGAGCCGGAAACGCCGGCCGAGCCCGCCGCCCAGCGCCCCTCCGATGTTGATATGGATGCCGCGCCGGCGGTTGAAGAAGCCGATGACGTCAACCCGTTGCTGGTTGATAGCGGCCTGCCGTATGGCATGCCCGCCTTCGACCGTATAGAGGATGAACATTTCGCGCCGGCCATAGAGCAGGGCATGGAAGAGCATTCTGCCGAAATCGAAGCGATCGCCATGAATCCTGAGGTCGCGACCTTCGAGAACACGATTGTGGCGATGGAGCAGGCCGGCCAGACGCTGGGTAACGTGCTTCGGGTGTTCAGCAACCTGGCCGGTGCCAACACCAACGACAACCTGCAGGCAGTGCAGCGCGAAATGGCGCCACGCCTCTCTGCCCACAGTGATGCCATTAACTTGAACGCAGCGCTGTTTGCCCGGATCGAATCGCTCTACCTTCAGCGTGAAGAGCTGGATCTTGACGCCGAATCGCTGCGCTTGCTCGAGGACTATCATACCCAGTTCGTTCGTGCCGGAGCCCAGTTGAGCGACGAGGACAAGGATGTTCTCAGGGAAATCAACACCGAGTTGGCGCAACTGGGTACCGAGTTCAGCCAGAAGGTGTTGGCCGAAGTCAATGACTCTGCGGTCGTGTTCGATAGCCGCGATGACCTTGCCGGGCTGAGTGACGGTCGAATCCAGGCGGCTGCCCAGGCGGCAGCTGATCGCGACCTCGACGAGGGCCAGTTTGTCATTACCTTGCTCAATACCAGCGGTCAGCCGCCCCTGTCATCGATGGAAAATCGCGACGCCCGCGAGCGCGTTCACATGGCCTCGCTGAATCGCGGCAGTCGTGGCGGTGAGTTCGACACCACTGAAACGGGGTCGAGAATTGTCGAGCTGCGGGCGCGCCGTGCCCAGCTGCTGGGTTATGACACCCATGCAGACTACATTCTCGAGCGCCAAACGGCTGGCACTGTCCAGACGATCGTTGACCTGCATAACCAGGTAGGCCCCATTGCGGTGGCCAATGCGCGTCAGGAGGGTGCGGCCCTTCAGGAATTGATCAACGAGCTGGAAGCCGAGCCTTTCGAGCTGGCTTCCTGGGATTGGGCGTTTTACACCGAGAAGCTGCGTGAGCAGCTGTTTGATGTGGATGACGCGGAAGTGCGCGCCTACTTCGAGCTGGAGAGCGTGCTGAAGAACGGCGTTTTCTACTCGGCCGAAAAACTGTTCGGCGTGACCTTCGTCGAGCGCCCGGAACTGCCGGTCTATCACCCGGACGTTCGCGTTTGGGAAGCTTTCGAGGAAGATGGCACCCCGCTCGGCCTGATGTTGACCGACCTTTACGCGCGCTCGAACAAGCGTGGTGGCGCCTGGATGAACTCTTACCGGATCCACTCCGGTTTGCTTGGCGGGCACCCTGTCACTGGCAACCACCTGAATATCACCAAGCCGCCCGAAGGCGAGCCGACACTGATGACCTGGGATGAGGTGACCACCCTGTTCCACGAGTTCGGCCATGTGATCCACGGTCTGTTTTCAGACGTGCATTACCCAAGCTTTGCCGCAACCGCTGTACCGCGCGACTTTGTCGAGTTCCCGTCACAGGTTTACGAGATGTGGGCGTCCTGGCCGGAAGTTCTCCAGAACTATGCGCGTCACTATGAAACCGGCGAGTCTATCCCTGAGGAACTGCTGGAGCGGGTGATGGAAGCGGCCCAGTTCAACGAAGGTTTCCGCACGACCGAATACCTGGCGGCTTCCGTCATCGATATGGAGCTGCACCGTCTGGGGCCTGACGAGGTGCCGGCGGCGGATGAAATCATGGAATTCGAAGCCCGTGTGCTGGCTGAGTCTGGCATGGACTTTGCGCCCGTACCGCCTCGTTATCGCATTCCGTATTTCTCGCACAGCATGGGCGGCTATTCCGCCGGTTACTACTCCTATTTCTGGAGTGAGGTGCTGGATGCCGACGCGGTGCTGTGGATTCGTGAGAACGGCGGACTGGATCGCGAGACCGGCCAGCACTTCCGCGACACGATCCTGTCGCAGGGCGGCAGCCGTCCGGCCATGGAGCTCTATGAAGACTTCGCGGGCCGTCAGCCCGGCTTCGAGCCATTGTTGGAGCGACGCGGCCTGGTGGTCGAAGACTGACCGGCCTTGTCTGACTGATTCTGTCGCTTGGACACCGTGACATCACAACAAACGCCGCCCGCCTGGGCGGCGTTTTTGCGTCGGCTGACGACCTGGCTGGTCGAAGATTGCCTGGGCGGGCCCCGGCCCTGGAAATTTGCCTGGGTCATCAACTTCCAGAAGGGCGGAACGATTGTGTTTCTGTTCGCCCTGATCCTGTACTACGACAACACCTCAACGGCGGCCTGGTTGTACCTGGCGCTGCACGGCGGTTACGGCCTGGTGTGGCTGATCAAGGATTGGAGTTTTCCCGACCCGGGCTGGCAGAAGCGCATCACCATCATGGGCGGAATCAACGCCTTCCTTGGCGTGCTCGGTTGGTACTGGGTTTTCGGCTGGCTGCTGATTTCCGGCACCAGCGACCCGACGTATCCGCTGCCGGAAGCGATCTGGTTCGCGCTGTGTACCGTGCTGTGCCTGGTCGGCTCGGTGCTGATGATTGCGGCGGATGCGCAGAAGTACTACACGCTAAGGCTGCAAAAAGGCCTGGTCACCGACGGCGTTCATCGCTACATTCGCCACCCGAATTACCTCGGCGAAATCATGATCTATGCGAGCTTCGCGCTTATGGTCTGGCACTGGCTGCCCTGGCTGGTGTTGGCCTGGGTATGGATCGGCGTGTTCGCCGTCAACATGATCCACAAGGAAGCCAGCCTCAGTCGTTACCCGCAATGGGCGGCGTATAAAAAACGCAGTGGGTGGCTGCTTCCGCGCGTCTTTTGACGCGCTAAAGGTGAGAGGTCAAAAGTAAAAGGTCAAAAGTGGCTTTTGCCTTTTACTTTTGACCTTTTACGTTTTACCGAATTTGTGGTGCCGAGGAGAGGACTCGAACCTCCACGCCATAAAGACACCAGGACCTAAACCTGGCGCGTCTACCAATTCCGCCACCTCGGCACGGGGCTTAGCGATTTTATCAGCTAACATTGGGCCATGTGTGCTCGAGCCGGTCTTGATTACAGCTGGGCCCAGCTTTGGGAAACCTTTTCCCTGTCGGGTGAGGCACCTGAAGGTGGCATCCGCGTTCTCAATCTTTCACCATCCTGGCGTGGCAAGGAAGGCGTCCACTGGAACCGGGTGCCCGTGGTTTGCAAAGGGGAGAGTGGGCGCAAGCCCGTTGGCATGATCTGGCCGCTGATCCCTGCCTGGCTTAAGGGCGAGTTGCCGACGTTTTCCACTGCCAATTGCCGCTCTGAAGCCGGCCGACCGTTTTCCGAAGTGGTGGCCTCAAAACCGGCATTCCGCAGGGCCTGGCAGAAAGGTCAGCGCTGCCTGGTGCCGTTTTCGTGGTTTTTCGAGTGGGATCAACACTCCAGGCCCAAGCAGCCCTGGCGGGTGTTGCCGGCACGGTCACCCTTTCTGGTTATGGCCGGTTTGTGGGAGACTTCACGCCTTGCAGATGGTCAGGCGATGTGTTCGTTCACGCTGGTTACCGCCGGTCCCAATGCTCTCATGACCGACATTGGCCATCACCGTACCCCGGTCGTGCTTGATGCGCCGGACTGGGAATGCTGGTTGACCGGGTCGGCCGAGGAAGCCGAATCATTGATCAAACCGCCGTCGGCCGGCAGCATGCGGGCCCACAAGGTATCAACCAGGGTCAATAACCCAACCTACCAGGGTGAGGATCTGATCGACGAGGAGACTCACCTGTCAGCTGAAGGCTGAGCCTCGCACAGCAAATGCTGATGGGTGTCACAACGAGTGGGTGATGGTGCCCAGGGGGAGACTCGAACTCCCACATCCTTTCGAATACTAGCACCTGAAGCTAGCGCGTCTACCAATTCCGCCACCTGGGCAGGTGTCTTGCGGTGATCATGTCAATGCTGACAAGCCGCGCATTATAAGCAGCCTTCTTGGATTTGTCAGCAATCTTTGCAAAAAAAAATCGGCCGGATCCTGGGAGCCGACCGATTTTCATGGAAAGGTGCGACCGAGGCAAGGGGGGAACCTCGGTCGCGATCCGGCTGGGGAAGGGGGGAACCCCGTACCGGAGGCCTAAGTGTAATGCTTTGTCAGGTTGAGTCAAGAATCAATGACGCCTGATGTGACGGAGTTAACACTAATTTGCGAATCAGGGCGGTCCTGACGCTTTCGATTACTGCCGGGCGGTATAATTCCCGGCTTATACGTACAAGCCTGAAAGGGCTTGCAAACCAGTCCCAATGATCACTGGAGGACAGTTCCCGACATGGACTTTCGACTGACCGAAGAACAAGAAATGATTCAGGCCGCTGCGCGAGATTTCGCCCGCAACGAAATCGCCCCGGTGGCGGCCGAGTTCGATGCTTCCGGCGAGTTCCCGCTGGACAATATTCGCAAGATGGGTGAGTTGGGCCTGATGGGCATCGAAGTGCCGGAAGGCTACGGTGGCTCGGGGCTGGACACCGTTGGCTACGTGCTGGCCATGATCGAGATCAGTGCCGCTGATGCCGCTCATGGCACGATCGTGTCGGTCAACAATTCCCTGTTCTGCAACGGAATCATGAAATACGGCACCGAGGAGCAGAAGCAAAAGTATGTGCGAGCCATTGCCTCCGGTGAGGAAATCGGGGCCTACGCGCTGTCGGAGCCTCAGTCGGGTTCGGATGCGTCGACGATGAAATCGCGTGCTGTGCTCAGCGAAGACGGCAGTCACTACGTGATCAACGCTCGCAAGTCCTGGATTACCTCGGGCCCGGTGGCTCGCTACCTTGTCTTGTTTGCCTCGACCAATCCGGAAGCGGGTGCCAAGGGCATCACTGCCTTTCTGATCGACACGGAAAAAGCAGGGTTCTCCCGAGGCAAGACCGAGCCCAAGCTGGGGATTCGGGCTTCGGCGACCTGCGAAATCGAACTGAATGATTACGTCTGTTCCGTGGAGGATCGCCTGGGTGGCGAAGGTGAAGGCTTCAAGATCGCCATGAGCGTCCTGGATGCCGGCCGCATCGGGATTGCGGCCCAAGCGGTGGGTATCGCCCAGGCGGCCTATGAGGCCAGCCTGGACTATGCCCGCGAGCGCAAGGCATTCGGTAAGGAAATCGGCACGTTCCAGATGATTCAGGCGAAGATCGCGGACATGAAATGCAAGCTGGAGGCGGCTCGCTTGCTGACCCTGCGGGCGGCCTGGGCGAAAATGCAGTCTGCCGAAACCGGCGCGCGCTTTACCGTCGACGGTTCAATGGCCAAACTGGTCGCTTCGGAAGCGGCCATGTGGATAACCCACCAGGCCGTTCAGCTTCACGGTGGCATGGGCTACAGTAAGGAAATGCCGGTAGAGCGTTACTTCCGAGATGCCAAGATCACTGAAATTTACGAGGGCACCAGCGAAATTCAGCGGATGGTCATTGCCCGCATGGAAACGGGATTGCGTTGATCCCTGCCGGATGATTGCGCCGGCAGGCGCGGCATCCACAGCAAGATTGGTCTGGAAAGGCCACTGACGACCCCGCACTGCCGGGGTCGTTGACCAAGGGAACAGCTCGAAATCGGCCGGGGTCGAATCGAGTAGCGGAAAGCGAAACGAACAGATTTCGTCCCTGGTGAGAGTCGAGAAGGGCGCCATCAGGGCATACATGACCGCGGGGTAGCGGTTTTCAGGAGTCAGGGCCTGTCATGAATAAGAATAGTAACGACGGTAAACAACAGCTTCTCGACGCCATTGTTGAACGGGTGGCGAGCGAAAAGGGTGGCAAGGAAAAGGCGGCGTTCGCGCAACGGTTTTATCAGCGTTTGCCCTTCGGTGAGTTCGAGTCGGCGGAAGAGGAGCCGTTGGCCGCGCTGGTGCGCGGGCTTTTCGACTTTGCCAGCCAGCGACGCTCGGGCGAGGTCAAGCTCCGTATCTTCAATCCGGAAGAGTCGCGAGAGGGCTGGTCGTCCAGCCACACCGTGATCGAGATCATCAATGACGACCGCCCCTTCCTGGTGGATTCGGTCGTGCTGGCGCTGTCCGAACTGGACCTGACGGCCCATCTCATCATTCACCCGGTGATGGCCGTTCGTCGGGATCAGGGCGGGCATTGGTTGGGCCTGGGCGATTCCGAAGACGAATCAACGCGCCCCGAGTCGATCATGCACCTGCACATTGATCGACAAACCTACCCCGACAGTCTCGAGCAGATCGAACGGCGGATCATTACCGCGTTGACCGCGGTTCGCTACGCGGTGGAGGACTGGCAGGCAATGTCGGATCGCGTACGTCAGATTGCCGATGGATTTCCCAAGACGCACCACCAGATGGAAGACGAGGCAACGGCCGAGGCGCGGGATTTCTTCCATTGGCTGGCGGACAACCACTTCACTTTCCTGGGCTATCGCGAGTACGTGATCGAGGAAGGTGACGATGGCCGAGTGCTTACGCCGGTCAAGGACAGTGGCCTGGGCATCATGCATATCAACCATCGAGATGCTCCGGTTCGCCAGATCAGCGATCTGAATCGCGGTGGTCACCGGCCGAATCCGCTGGAGCCCATCATCATCACCAAGACCAATGCCTCCTCGGTCGTTCACCGTGGTGGGTACATGGACTACATCTCGGTCCTGTATTTCGATGACGAGGGGCGAGTGCGCTCGGAGAAGCGCCTGATTGGCTTGATGACGTCAAATGCCTACATCCGCCGCTGCACCGACACGCCACTGGTGCGCCGCAAGGTCGAGCAGGTGATGCAGGATTCAGGCTTGAGGCCCGGCAGTCATGCGTCCAAGGCCTTGATGCACATTCTCGAAACTTTGCCGCGTGATGAACTGTTCCAGGCGACCACCGATGAGCTGCTCCAGTTGGCCATGGGGATTCTCGACCTCCAGGAACGCAGCCAGACGCGCCTTTTCATTCGCCGGGAACGATTCGGGCGGTTTTATTCCTGCCTGGTTTTCATTCCGCGAGACCGGTTCAATACGGAAAATCGCGAGAAAATCCAAAGCATCCTGAAGCGGGCACTCAAAGGCGAACGCCTTGATTTTGCCATCCAGGTCGGTGAGTCCAAGCTGGCGCGTGTGCATGTCATCGTCCGAACCCAGCCAGGCGATTCCGTCGAGGTCGATATCGGCGACATCGAGGCCAGAATCAAGCGGGCCATTCGCGCCTGGATAGACGGCCTGACCGACATTCTGGTGCGCGATCACGGGGAAGAGCATGGCCTGCAACTGGCCCGGCGCTTCGGGCGTGCCTTTCCGGCGTCTTACATTGAGGACGTCACGCCCAGCGTGGCCAGCTATGACGTTGTCAATCTGGCCTCGCTGAAAGACGCCGATGATCTGAAAATCAGTCTTTACCGCCCCCGCCAGGGCGAACAGGACCATCTTCGCTTCAAGTTGTTCAAGTATGGCCGGCCCATCCCGCTGAGTGAAGTCATGCCAATGCTGGAGAATCTCGGCATGCGTATTCTCTCGGAACGCCCTTACGAGTTGCGGCTGAGTGGCAGTCAGAGCGTTTGGGTGCAGGACTTTGACATGCGCGCACCCTCTGGTCTGGATGTTGACCTGGAGCTGGTTCGAGAGGACATTCAGCAGGCCTTTGAGCAAACCTGGCGCGGGTTCAGCGAGAATGATGGTTTCAATCGACTGGTATTGCTGGGTCATCTGAATGTTCGTCAAACCAGTCTGCTGCGCGCCTGTTGCAAATACCTTTTGCAAACCGGAACGCCATACTCCCAGGCTTACATGGAGCAGACCCTGTCGGCCTGGCCTTTGGTTGCTCGCCTGCTGGTTGAATACTTCGAGGCGCGTTTCGACCCGTCCCGCGATGGCGAGAGTGCCCCGGCCCGTGAAGCCGCGGCCAGCTTGCTGAAGCGTCACTGTGAAGACCTGCTGTCGGCCTACACTGACGACGTACTGGTGGAATACCTCGGAGAAGTGGTCGCCGACCGTGCCTCGGCTGAACCGGCCAGCGATGCCATGCCGGTGCGAAAAGCATTGTTGCGAGCGGTGGACAGCGTCAGTTCGGCCGATCAGGATCGCATCCTCCGGGCCTTCTACGACCTGATTCGCGCCATGCTGCGCACCAATGCTTTCCAGCGCGATTCCAAGGGTCACTGGCGCGACTACATGAGCTTCAAGCTCGATTCGGCAGTTGTGCCGGATTTGCCCCGTCCTCGCCCATTCCGCGAAATCTGGGTTTACTCGCCGCGCGTGGAAGGCATTCATCTACGCGGCGGCAAGGTGGCACGAGGGGGTTTGCGCTGGTCTGACCGTCGCGAAGATTTCCGCACCGAGGTCCTGGGCCTTTTGCGGGCGCAGAATGTCAAAAACACCATGATCGTCCCGGTCGGCGCCAAGGGCGGCTTTGTTGCCAAGCAACTGCCGGAGGGCGATGATCGCGAGGCCTTGATGGCCGAGGTTGTGTCCTGCTATCGAGCCTTCATCAACGGCTTGCTGGACATTACCGACAATCTCGATGGCGATCACGTCATCCCGCCGGACTCGGTGGTGCGTCGTGATGACGAAGACGATCCCTACCTGGTCGTGGCTGCCGACAAGGGCACGGCCACGTTCTCTGACATCGCCAATTCGATATCGGCCAACCATGGTTTCTGGCTGGGTGATGCCTTTGCCTCGGGTGGCTCCGTAGGCTATGACCACAAGGGCATGGGTATTACGGCCAGAGGTGCCTGGGAGTCGGTCAAGCGCCACTTCCGCGAGTTGGGCCTGGATACCCAGAACGAGCCGTTCACCGTCATAGGAATTGGTGACATGGCTGGGGACGTCTTTGGCAACGGCATGTTGTTGTCGCGCAAGATCCGCCTGAAGGCAGCCTTTAACCATATGCACATTTTCCTCGATCCCGATCCGGATCCGGAAGACAGCTATGCCGAACGCGAGCGCCTTTTCAAGCTGCCCCGTTCTACCTGGGCCGACTATGACGAAAAGCGCATTTCTGCCGGCGGCGGCGTTTTCTCACGCCAGTCCAAGACCATCGAACTGTCGCCTCAAGTCCAGGAGTGGCTTGGGATTGAAGAAACCGCCCTGGCGCCGCATGAGTTGATCAAGGCCTTGCTCAAGGCGCCGATTGATCTGCTTTGGAACGGCGGTATTGGTACCTATGTAAAGGGACGCAACGAAGCACACAGCGACGTCGGTGATCTGGCCAACAATCTGGTTCGCGTCAACGGTAGCGAATTGGGCTGCCGGGTTGTTGGCGAAGGTGGCAATCTCGGCCTGACGCAAATGGGCAGAATCGAGTTCGCCCTGGCCGGTGGTCGGATCAATACCGACTTCATCGACAACTCGGCCGGCGTCGACTGTTCGGATCATGAAGTCAACATCAAGATCCTGCTCAACCTCGCGGTCGAGCGCGGATTGCTCGATGGCGAGGAACGCAATCAGCTCTTGCGCGACATGACCGATGAAGTTGCCGGCCTGGTCCTGCGCTCCAACTACCTCCAGACCCAGGCGCTGACCATGATGGAAAGCATGACCGGCGACCGACTGGGCTCCGAAGCCCATTTCATTGCCATGCTTGAGCGCCAGGGCGTGATTGACCGCGACCTTGAACAGCTTCCCGATGATGATGCCCTGAGGGATCGGGTAGCCCGTGGGCAGGGACTGACCCGGCCCGAGCTGTCGTTGTTGCTGTCCTACGGGAAAATCACCCTGTATCAGGAGTTGCTGGCCTCCGACGTGCCAGAAGACCCGTATTTGTCGCGTGAGCTGGAAGACTATTTCCCGGCGCCGTTACGCGAGCGGTTCAAGTCACTGATGCCGGAACACCGACTGTGGCGGGAGATCATCGCCACCAAGGTAACCAACTCGATCGTCAATCGAATGGGCGCTGGTTTCGCCATGCGCATTGGCGAAGATACTGGGGCCAATTCGGCGACCATTGCCAAGGCCTACACCGTCGCTCGCGAGATCTTCGAAGCGAGAGCTTTCTGGCGCGAGATTGAGGCTCTTGACAACCAGGTGGCCGCCAGCCGCCAGAACGAGGCGGTGCTGGAAATGTGGAACCTGCTCCGACAGATGACCCGCCGCCTGATTGCCCTGCCGGGTGGTCACAATATCGATATTTCCAGCCAGGTCGAGCGCTTTGCGCCAGGCTTGAAGGAGTACCTGGCCGAATTGCCCAGCTTTATCGGGGAAGAGTTGGGTCAGCGTTTGCACGAACGCCAGCAAGAGCTGATCAGTGCCGGGTTCTCCAGTGAACTGGCCAGGCGCATTGCCAGCCTGCGCTTCATGAGTTCGGCACTCGACATTGTCGATGAGGCGCGTCACCAGTCCTTGCCGGTTGGGGAAGTGGCAGCGGTGTACTTCGATCTGCTGGACCGGCTGTGCCTGAAGTGGCTCCGGACCCAGGTTGAGACGCTCCCGGTGGAACGTCAGTGGCACGCGCATGCGCGCGGTAACCTGCGCGACGAACTGTTCAACACCCATCGTTTGCTGACCCGTCGAGTGCTTGAAGATGCCAGTGGGGAAGAACAGCCGGTGGCCAGCTGGTTCAAACGCTATACCGCCGAAAGCCGCCGAGTAGCGGTGATGCTGGAGGAAATGCGCAATACCGGCGCTGACGACTACCCGTCCATGCAGGTAGCGGTCAAGGGTTTGGCCCAGCTGCTGCACGCGACCAAGCCGTGAGCCAGACGCCGCGACTGGCATTTCTCGCCAGCGACCACCCTGGCTCGAGAGAGGCTGTCTCGGCGCTGGAGGCTCGTTATGGCCGCCACGATCCCGACCAGGCCGACGTGCTGGTGGCGCTGGGTGGCGACGGTTTCATGCTCCATATCCTGCACGAGCACTCCAACCTCGGCGTCCCCGTTTTCGGCATGCGCTTTGGTGACGTGGGTTTCCTGATGAATCGTTATGCCGCCGATGAATTGGATAGCCGGCTGGCCAGGGCTCGCGAAGTCGCCCTCCATCCGCTCACCATGCAGGTGGTGGACCGGGCCGGTACCCGCCACGAGGCGGTTGCGATCAACGAGGTCTCGCTGTTGCGCCAGACCAACCAGGCTGCCCATCTGCAGATTCGAGTCAACCAGCAGGTCAGGGTCGAGCGCCTGGTGGCTGACGGCGCGTTGGTGGCAACGGCGGCAGGCTCGACTGCCTACAACCTGTCGGCCCATGGGCCGATCCTGCCGCTGGGCACCGATGCCGTGGTGCTGACGCCGATCAGCCCCTTCCGGCCGCGTCGATGGCAGGGCGCAATTTTGCCGGCGTCGGTAGAAGTTGAATTCGAGGTACTGCAGCCCGAACGCCGGCCGGTCAGCGTGACCGCTGACTATGACGAATTCCGTGATATTGTCTCGGTTCGTGTGCAGCAAAATCAGAAGGTTGCACATCGATTGTTATTTGACCCTGAGCATTCGCTCGAAGAGCGTATCCTGAACGAGCAGTTCCTTGTCTGACGTCATGAACAACCAAGAGACTGGGCCGGGCCCGTTGATGATCGGGATATCCTCCCGGGCGCTGTTTGACCTTGACGCCAGCCACAAGGTGTATGAGGAAGGTGGGCTGGAAGCCTACATGGAGTATCAGCGCCAGCGCGAGGACGAAATTCTGCCGCCGGGCGTGGCCTTCAATCTTGTCGAGAAACTGCTTGGCTTGAACGAAGACGGCATGGACCATCCAGGGGTCGAGGTCATCCTGATGTCGCGCAACAGTGCTGACACCGGGCTTCGTATCTTCAACTCGATCGAGCACTATGGCCTCGATATTCAGCGGGCGGTGTTTACCAATGGCGCCAGCCCGTCACTGTATATTGAGCCCAGTGGGGCGCAGCTGTTTCTTTCTGCCAACGACGATGATGTTCGTCGCGTGTTGATGGCCGGCTACGCGGCAGCCACCATCTTGCCCTCGGCCACCCGGGAAAATCGCTCCAGCCAGCTGCGCCTGGCCTTCGATGGTGACGCCGTCATTTTTTCCGATGAGGCTGAGCGAATTTACAAGGAACAGGGGCTGGCCGCGTTTTCCGACAGCGAGCGCCGGTCGGCGTCCCGCCCCCTGGCCGCGGGCCCGTTCAAGCGGGTTCTGGAGGGCATTCAGCGCATTCAGTCGGCTTATCCGATGGAGGAAAACCCGATTCGCACGGCGCTGATTACCGCACGCTCCGCCCCGGCTCACAAGCGCGTTATTCTCACTTTGCGTGCCTGGGGTATCCGGGTAGACGAAGCGTTGTTTCTCGGTGGCCGCACCAAGGCGCCGTTTCTGCGCGCCTTTGGCGCCGATATCTTTTTCGACGACCAGCAAATGCACTGCTCGACGGCCAGCCAGGAAGTGGCCACCGGGCATGTACCGCATGGGGTAGCCAATGAGTTACCGCCCGCCCAGGCCGATCAGGCCTGCGCCGAAGCCGAGCAATCGGCAGACCAGGGCAGTAATGACGATAAAAATGAAGGATCGCATGAATATTATCGATAGCCGTACCATCCTGATCATCCTCTCACTGGCCATGGCCGGTCCCGTTCTGGCCGAAGAGGCCAACGGAAACGGAGACGAGGTTTCCGAAGTGTCCACCACCGAGTGGACGATCAACGAGCCGCCCGGCGAGTGGCAGACCATTCAAATTGATACCCGCAGCGTGACCTGGTCGGATGTCGATGTCAGTCCCGATGGACAAACCCTGGTTTTCCATGCCCTTGGCGACATCTATCGCCTGCCGGTCGACGGCGGCGAGGCCGAGCCACTGACCCGTGACATCGCCTGGAATTTCCAGCCTCGCTTCAGCCCGGATGGTCGTTCGATCGCCTTCATCTCGGACCGCGGCGGTGCCGAGAACATCTGGATCATGGACGCCGACGGCAACAACCTGGTCCAGGTCAGTGACGAACGAGAGCACCTGCTGCATAACCCGGCCTGGTCGCCCGATGGCGACTACATTGCCGCGCGCAAAGGCTATGTCTCGCGTCGTTCCATCCCGGCCGGTTCGATCTGGATGTACCATCGCGGCGGTGGCGCGGGGGTCGAACTGGTCGAGCGTCTACACGGGGTACAGTCCCAGAAGAACATTGCCGAACCGTTCTTCTCGCCGGACGGTCGCCATGTCTACTTCAGCCAGGACATTACGCCCGGCGCGGTCTGGCAGTACAACCGTGATGCCAATACCGGCATTTTTGCCATTCGTCGGCTGAATCTGGAAACCGGCCAGACGGAAACGGTCACCGGCGGACCGGGTGGGGCGATTCGCCCGGTCCTGTCACCTGACGGCAGCCAGTTGGCATTTGTTCGCCGGAACCCGCGTGAATTGTCATCCAGGCTGATGGTTCGTGACCTCAATTCCGGCATTGAGCGCACCCTGTACGACGGCCTGGATCGCGACAAGCAGGAAACCTCGGGTGACACCGGCAACTACCCCGGTTTTGCCTGGCACCCGAACGGCGAATCGATCGTGATCTGGTCCGGCGGCGGTTTCCATCGTATTGGCCTGGACGGCTCGCACCAGGAAATTCCCATGCACCTGAAAACCGAACGCCAGGTGCACCCGGCACTGCAGCGTACCGTCGAGGTCTCGCCGGATACCTTCCCGGTCCGCATGGCGCGCTGGACCCAGCAAAGCCCTGATGGCCGCTATGCCATTTACCAGGCGCTGGGTTATCTCTGGCTGCATGACCTGCGGGCCGGCAGTCACCGCCGCCTGACCAGCCAGACCGATCACTGGGAGTTTTATCCGGTGTTTTCGCCGGACAGCCGCTCGGTGGTCTACACCACCTTTGACGACGACGAGCTGGGCAGCGTTCGCGTTCAGCCGATTGGCCGGGGTCGCGGACGAACCCTGACCACCGAACCGGGTTATTACCTGGAGCCGGCGTTTTCGCCGGATGGCAGTCAGGTGGTTTTCCGCCGCACCAGCGGGGGCTTCCTGAGCTCACCGGCCTGGTCGGATCGCACGGGTCTGTATCGGGTGCCGACCGGCGGCGGCACTCCTGAGCGAATTCTTGAAAACGGCAGCAACCCGCAGTTTTCCAGCGATGGTCAGCGCATTTTGTTCAGCCAGCGCGACGGCAATACCCTGAAATTGAACAGCGTCAACCTGGCTGGTCACGACCAGCGTGAGCACTTGAGCGGCGACTGGATTACCGAGTACAAGGTCTCGCCGGATGGCCGCTGGGTCGCCTTCACCGAGCACTACAACGCCTACCTGGCGCCGTTTTTTGCCGCCGGCAAGCCGGTCAGCCTGGGTGCCAACAGCCGCGCCTTCCCGGTCCGCCAGGTGTCGGCGCGCGCTGGCGACAACCTGCACTTCTCGGCCGACAGTTCACGGCTTGCCTGGTCGCACGGCGCCAAGCTTTACAGCCGCGCCCTGACCGATGCCTTCGCCTTCCTCGAGGGCGCCCCGGAAGAGCTGCCGGAGCCGGTAACCGAAGGCATTGACCTGTCGATCGACGTGGAAAGCGATCGTCACAACGGCCGTATCGCTCTGGTGGGCGGGCGCATCGTCACCATGCGCAACGCCCATGAGGAGCAGGAAGTCATCGAGGACGGCGTAATCCTGGTCGAAGGTCATCGGATTACTGCGGTCGGGCCTCGAGACGAGATTGAGATCCCGAGCAATTTCGAGCGCTTTGACCTGGACGGTCAAACCGTTTTGCCTGGTCTGGTTGACGCTCACGCTCATGGCCCGATGAGCAATCAGCAGCTCCAGCCGAAACAGAACTGGGCGCAGATCGCCAACCTGGCTTTTGGCGTGACCCCCATTCATGATCCCTCCAACGACAATGCCGGCATTTTCTCCATGGCTGAATTGCAGCGAGCGGGAGATGTTCTGGCCCCGCGGATTTTCTCGACCGGGCGCATTCTTTACGGTGCCATATTCCCCGGCGTGACGGCTCGCATCGACAGCTATGACGATGCCGAATTCCACGTAAGACGCCAGGCCGAGTTGGGTGCCATTTCGGTCAAGAGTTACAACTACCTGCGTCGCGACCAGCGCCAGCAGGTGCTTGAGGCTGGCCGCGAGCTCGACATCATGGTCGTGCCTGAGGGCGGCATGCGCTTCGAGCAGAACATGAGCCAGATCGTCGACGGTCACACCGGCATCGAGCACAGCCTGTCGATTCACACCGCCTACGACGATCTAAAGCAGCTCTGGAGCCAGACCGATGTGGTCTGGTCACCGACCTTCGGTGTCGCTTACGGCGGCATGATGGGCGAGGAATACTGGTACGACCGTACCGAGGTGTGGAAGAACGAGCGCCTGCTCAACTTCGTGCCGCGCTCAGTGGTGTATCCGCGCTCGATTCGTCGCCCAACGGCACCCGACGCGCTTTACAACCACATCGCCGTGGCCGAGATGACTCGCCAGATGAACGAACTGGGCGTGCCGGTGGTCATCGGCGCCCACGGCCAGCTGGCCGGGCTGGCTGCCCACTGGGAAATGTGGATGATGGAGCAGGGCGGCTTCACGCCCTGGGAAGCGCTGCGCGGGGCGACCATTGATGGTGCGCGCTATTTCGGCATGGACGCCGATATCGGCTCGATTGAAGTCGGCAAGCTGGCCGACCTGTTCGTGGTCGATGGCGATGTGCTGGAGAATATCCGCCTGAGTGAAAACGTCAGCCACACCATGCTCAATGGCCGTCTCTTTGATGCCTCGAACATGAACCAGCTGGCGCCGGAGCAGGTTGAGCGGGCACCGTTCTTCTTCGAGCAGGAAGGCGGCGATGCCTGGCAGCCGGCGACTATGCAGTACTTCCACGAAATGGGCCACATCCACGGCTGGCACTGCCGGCACTGAATGATGTACTAACCGCGAAGGCGCGAAGGGCGCGAAGAAAGGAATCACGGTATTAACCTTTGTGTTCTTTGCGTCTTTGCGGTTAGTCGAATTTCCCGGCAGTCACGGTCAGACGTTCAAGACGGTTGCGTAAATCTAGGACCGGTCCGTGCATGCGCTAAAAGACGTCTAACCGCGAAGGACGCAAAGAATGAAATCTTGGTTTCTGACTTCGCGTTCTTTGCGTCTTTGCGGTTAGTGCTCTTTAAAGGTAGTCGCTACTACCCCAGGCGGCGGGCGAAGAGGTCGTATTCGTCGGTGCCGGTGATTTCGACGTCGAGGAATTCACCCACTTCGGCATCACCGGCGTTCTCGACAATCACGTTTCCGTCGATTTCCGGGGCATCGCCATAAGACCGGGCAATGGCCGTCGTGCCTTCCAGGCGGTCGACCACCACCGGCTCCTGGCCGCCAATGCGACCTTTAAGCCGCTCGGCGCTGATTTCGGCCTGCACCTGCATGAAGCGATGCCAGCGCTCTTCCTTGATGGCTTCGGGTACCGGGTCGGGCAGGGCATTGGCGCGGGCGCCTTCAACCGGGGAATACTGGAAACAGCCGACCCGGTCCAGCCGGGCTTCGCGCAGCCAGTCCAGCAGTTCTTCGAAGTCGTCCTCGGTTTCGCCCGGGAAGCCGACGATAAAGGTCGAGCGAATGACCAGCTGCGGGCATTCCTTGCGCCAGGCCTGGACGCGGTCGAGGGTGTTTTCCGCGGCAGCCGGGCGGCGCATGGCCTTCAACACCTTCTGGCTGCCGTGCTGGAAGGGGATGTCAAGGTAGGGCAGGATCAGGCCTTCGTTCATCAAGGGAATCAGGCTGTCGACGTGCGGATAGGGATAGACGTAGTGCAGCCGCACCCAGGCGTCGAGCTGGCCCAGCGCGCGGGCCAGGTCATGGATGCGAGTTTCCCATTCCCGTCCGGCCCAGAAATCCTTCTGGTACTTCAGGTCGACACCGTAGGCGCTGGTGTCCTGGGAAATGACGAGCAATTCCGAGACGCCGCGTTCGACCAGTTGCTCGGCCTCTCGCATAACCATGCCCAGTGGGCGAGAGCGCAGTTTGCCGCGCATGTCGGGGATGATGCAGAAGCTGCACTTGTGATTGCAGCCTTCTGAAATCTTTAGATAAGCGTAGTGCTCAGGCGTCAGCTTCAGGCCGCCGGGCGGTACCAGGTCAATGCGCGGATCGTGCGGGCGCGGCAGGTGTTGGTGGACCGAGGCCAGCACCGCATCCGACTGGTGCGGGCCGGTAATGCCCAGCACCTTGGGATGGATGGCAGAGATTTCTTCGGGCTTGGCACCCATGCAGCCGGTCACCAGTACCTTGCCGTTTTCGGCCAGCGCCTCGCCGATGGTTTCCAGCGACTCGGCCTTGGCCGAGTCGATGAAGCCGCAGGTGTTGACAACCACCAGGTCGGCATCCTCGTAGCTGGGCACCAGCTGGTAGCCTTCGGCGCGCAGCTTCGAGACGATCTGCTCGGAATCGACCAGGGCCTTCGGGCAGCCCAGCGAGACCAGGCCGACGGTGGGGGCTTTTTCGCGGAGTTCAGTCATACGCGCATTTTACCCTGACCGCGCTGTCAGCAATGATCAGCGTTGACAGAGCCGGACAACCTCCCGCAGCTTCTCGATGCCATCCAGCAGGCGCGGGCCGGGACGGCCCAGCCAGGCTTCGCTGATGGGTATGATTCGTTGGTTGACCAGCGCCGGAACGGTTTCCCAGCCTTCTCGGCGGGCCACGATATGCGGCCGATACTTGGCCTCCTCGACGCCACACCAGCTCATCACCACGGCCTCCGGTGCCGCCTGGCGCGCTTGTTGCGCACTGATTTCAAGGCTTTCAGCGTCGGCATCGGCGAACGGATTGACCCCGCCGGCCAGCCTGAGCATTTCGTTGACCCAGGATTGGCCACCGGGCACGATCACCGGCTTGGGCCACCATTCAATCAATATGGGAACGGGCGGCGGACTGGCGGGTTGTTGGCTCAAGACCCGATCGAAACGCCCAGCCAAGCTTTCCGCGGCCTTGCCGGCATCAATGGCCTGGCCGATTCGGCGGATGTCGTCGGCCACCTCGCCAAGGCTTTGAGGGCGAGTGACCAGGCAGGGCAGGCCGGCCGCCTGCAGTTTTTCCAGGCAGCGTTCGTGGCCAGGCACGGTCAGTGAGGTGATCACCAGGTCCGGTTTGAGGGCAATCACCCGATCAATATCGATATCGAGGTCCGGGCCGATCCGCTCGGCGCGCTCAACCACCGCCGGTGGGTAGTCCGAGTGGTCATCGGTGCCGACAATCCAGTTGGCCCGCCCCAAGGCGGCGACGATTTCGGTATTCGAGCAGGTATGGGTGATCAATCTCATTGGCGAGCGTCTCTCCACTGGTCGGCCACCTGGGCGCCACGGCTTTCGTTCAGGGGCAGGACGAAGACAATGGCCACGGCAAACAGCGCCAGGCAGAACACGATGGCCGTCGCCAGCCCGAACAGGGCCTGCAGCAGACCCAGCCCGAGAATGCCGAACACGGCCGCCAGCTTGGACGCGGTACCCCAGAAACCGAAAAATTCGGCGGCCTTGCCGTTCGGCGTCAATTGTCCGACCAGGGTGCGACCGGCCGACTGGCTCGAACCCAGGCTGAGCCCCGACAGCGTGCCGGCGAACAGGAACACGTACTGGGCCTCCCAGTCCACGCCGAACAGCGTGTTGGCGACGCTGGCCAGCAGCGGAGTTTGCCAGATGGCCAGGATGGCCGCCAGCCACAAGCCGAGCGTCATCAGGTAGGTGCGCTTGGCGCCCAGCCGGCCCTGCAGGAAACCGAAACCCAGCGCGCCGATGGCCGCCGTGATCTGGACCGTGACGAACATGATGATTCGGACGTCCTCGTCCCAGCCGATTACCTGGGCGCCGTAGATGAAGGCAAAGCTGATGATGATGTAGATCCCGGCCATCATGAAAAATATCGAGATCAGCAGCTGGCGGAGATCACGAAAATGATTGAGCTGGCCGGCGGTGTCGCGAAGACGCTGAATTCCGATGGCGAACAGGCCCTGGCCGGCAGGACGTTCGCGCCGGCGTCCGCGTTCCTTGACGAACAGAAAAGTCGGGATCGCCGCCAGCAGAAAGAACACGGCAGCAAACGGCCCAACCCAGCGGATACGGTCGTAATTGTCGGCGCTGACTTCACCGAGAAACGACAGGGCAAACAGCGTCGAGACCAGCCCGCCGATGTAGCCCATGCCCCAGCCAAGGCCGGAAATCCAGCCCAGATCCCGGCGCGGGCCGAGGCCGGGCAGGAAGCTGGCAATGAAGGCCTCGCCAATCGCATAGGCAAAATTCGAGACAATGATCAGCGCCATGGCCAGGACGATCCAGCCGGGCTCGACCAGCCACAGCATGGCGGTCGCGCAAATCGTCATCAGGTAGCTGATAAACAGGAAGCGCTTGCGCAGGCGCGAATAATCCATGATGGCGCCGCACAAGGGGTTGGCGATCACCACCATCAGGTAACTGACGGCGAGCGCCACGCTCCACAGCAGGTTGCCCAGCCGATAGTCGGGGCTATCGCCGACAATCACCCGGGTGAAAAGATCACCGAACACCACGGTGATGATCAGCAGGGTGTAGGCCTGGTTGGCGAAATCGAACATGGCCCAACCGACGATCTCTTTCGCGGGTGCGCGTTTTCTGCTGACCATCGGTGCGGAGATTCCAGGCAATTCAGCCTTGGATAGTAACAATGCTGCTGCGGGACGTGGTTGCTATCGCTGCTGGCCATTCGCGGTGGTGATGACCGGCCCTTGCCGATACAATCGACGGCTGTTCTCGCCCCCGGGATTGCCGAATGACCTTCCGTGTACCCAACACCCTGACCCTGCTGTTCTTCCTGATGGTGCTGGCCCTGGTGGCCACCTGGCTGATTCCGCAAGGGTTCTTCGATACCGAGCTGAATGAGGCGGGGCGGGCCGTGGTCATTCCGGGCTCCTACACCATGGTCGAAGAGCGCAACCTGATGACGCCGCTGGAATTGTTCACCGCAGTTCCCCGGGCCTTTGCCGCCGCCTCGGACATCATTTTCTTCCTGTTCATCATTGGCGGCGTGCTGGCAATCATCCGCGCGACCGGCACCATCGATGCGCTTCTCGGCCGCTTGCTGGAAAGCTTTTCCAGCCGGCCGGCCCTGCTCGTGGCGGCGGTCATCTTTTCCTTTGCCTTCGCCTCCAGTGCGGTTGGGTCATCGGGGGAATACATTCCCTTCGTAATCATCCTGGTGGGGCTGTGCCGGGCGCTTCGCATGGACCCGATGACGGCGGTGGCCATGATCATAAGCGGCTATGGCGTGGGCTACGGGGTGGCGGCTTTCAACCCCTACACCGTGGTGGTCGCCCAGGGCGTGGCCGGCCTGGACACCTATTCCGGCTGGCCGGTTCGCCTGGCCCTGCTGGTGCCGTTCGGCCTGATTGCGGTTCACCACGTCTGGCGCTATGCCGACCGGGTGCGGCGCGACCCGGCGGCCAGCCTGGTCAACGACGACGCGCTGATCGAAAGCGCCGAGCCACCCAAGGACTATCCGGCCATGAACGCCGGCCACGTGATGATCATCCTCGGCTTTTTTGCCGCCCTGGGCGTTGCCGTCTGGGGCATTGCTACACGCGGCTGGTACCTGAACGAGCTGGGGGCGGCGTTCCTGGTGCTGGGTATCGTGGCCGCGGCCATTGGCCGGCTGGGCCCCAGCCTGACAGCCGAGAAATTCATCATTGGTGCTCGCGAACTGACTGAAACCGCGCTGCTGGTCGGCATCGCTCGCGGCATTGCCTTGATCATGGAAGACGGCCAGATCCTGCACACCATCGTGCACTATCTGTCGCTGCCGCTGAACCTGGTTGGTGCCGAGCTTTCGGCGGTGGGGATGTTGATCATTCAATCGATACTGAATCTGTTCATCCCGTCCGGTTCCGGCCAGGCTTTCGTGACCATGCCGCTGATGGTGCCGCTGGGCGACCTGGTTGGCGTAACGCCGCAGGTGTCGGTTCTGGCTTATCAGTTGGGCGATGGCTTTACCAACATGATCATCCCGACCAACGCCATCCTGATGGGCATTCTGGGCATGGCCGGCATTTCCTACGCCAAGTGGCTGAAGTTTGCCTGGCCCCTGATGTTGAAATTGTTCGCCGCTGCCGCGCTCGTGCTGGTCGGTGCGGTATGGTTTGGTTTTGAGTAGGCAAAGACCGCATGAATGACAAGAAAGTAGTTCTGATTACCGGCGCCGGGGCCGGCCTGGGCGAGGCCATGGCCCGACGCTTTGCCGCTGACGGCTGGCAGGTCATCGTGGCGGATCTTGATCTTGCCCGGGCAGAAGCCGTCGCCGCTGATCTGGGCAACGCGGCTCATGCGCTGGCGATGAACGTGGTCGAAGAGGCCGACTGGGCCCGGGTGCGCCAGCACGTCGAAGACCGCTTCGGCCATCTTGACGTGCTGATCAACAACGCCGGCGTGGCGGTTGGCGGCACGCTTGAGGAAACTTCCCTGGAAGACTGGCGCTGGGTCATGGATATCGACCTGATGGGCGTGGTGATGGGCTGCAAGGCGTTCGCTCCGATGATGCGAAAGCGCGGCCGTGGTCACATCATCAACGTGGCCTCCTATGCCGGATTTGCCGCCGCGCCGGGCATCAACGCCTACGGTACGGCCAAGGCAGCGGTGATTGCCATGTCGGAAATGCTGCGGGCTGAACTGAAGAGTGCGGGTGTCGAGGTGTCAGCCTTGTGCCCGGCCTTCGTCAAGACCCGTCTTACCGAAAGCATGCGCGCGCCCGATCCCAGCTATGGCGAGCGCGTCCAGCGCTGGATGGCCAATTCCGGCGTGTCGGCCGACGACGTTGCCAATGTGGTGGCCAGGGCGGTCGAGCGGCCGCGATTCCTGTTGTTGACTCACGGCAATACCCGCTGGATGTGGCGCATCAAGCGCTGGCTGCCGGAAACCTATTTTCGGATGCTGATGCGAGGCGTTGCCAAGATGGAAGCCAAAGCGCGCCGCAAGAAGCCCTGAGACGCTAGTGGGCCTTGCGGACTAGTGACGGGGTAACTACCACCAGAGCGAGAAGGACAGGGCGCCGTAGTCCTGTCCATCCAGCTGGCCCTGGAATTCGCGGTTGCGCCATACATGGGTGTAGGCCAGTCGAAGACGGTCGCGGGTGTAAACCACTCCCGCGAAGGTTTCACCGACCACTCGGCGAGCACCCACGCCATCGCGCCCGCCAATCGTGTTGCCCTCGATGAACAGGTCACGGCCGACCACTCGTGCTTCGACGCCCCAGAAGGCATAGAAACTGCGCTCGGTACCCGGGCGAAAAAAGCCCGAGCCCGAGACGGCCGGGCTGATGCGCGGCGGGCCGAAGTCGTCCGGCAGGTTCTGGCCTACCCGGATGAAGCTCCCGCCGGTCAGGTGCGTCAAAGCGTTGCCGGCGGTGCCACCGGCGAGGACCGACACGTCGAAGCCGAACTGGTCTGGTTCGGAACGATCGAGAACGCGGCGAAAGCGGTCATAGCCAACCGACAAGGTCGGCTCGTTCTTCAGCTGCGTGCCCCAGCCCTGGGGTTTCGGCGAGCCAATCAGGCGGTGCGCATTGGTCTGGACTTCCCGACCCAGCGCCGCCGGGCCAACAATGCCCAGGCCGACCCGGACTCGATCAGCACCCCGAGGGTGCAGCGTGCCGGTTGAAAAGCCCAGTTGCAGCCAGGCGGCGTAAGGTCGGTCGTTCGGTGGAAACTCGGGGTTCTCGATGTCAGCCGGCGTGTAAATGTTATGGCTGATTGACAGCGTATAGGGCAGGGCGGTGGCTTCATTAAAGCCTGGGAAGCGCGTGGCGACCGATTCCAGCCAGGACGGAGCCTCGCGGGCCAGTGCGATGCGGGTCAGCCGCACGCCGCTAGTGTAGTAGCGATCTTCTCCGGCGAACAGATCGTTCTCGTACTCTGCAATCCACAAGGTCTCGCCATTGTCGCTCGTCGGTGGAGCAGCGTTATCGGATCGCGCAAATGACAGCGGCGATCCCAGAAGGATCGCCGCTGCCACCAGACCCGTGATTGGTCGGTTCATTTACCAGATGCTCACGCGTTCGTCGGCCGGTATGTACAGCTCGTGGTCCGGCTGGATGTCGAAGGCGTCATACCAGGCGTCGATATTCCGAACGACACCGTTCACGCGGTACTGGGCCGGGCTGTGAGGCCCCGTGATCAGGCGTGCGCGCAGGGATTCCTCGGTTTCGATATTGCGCCAGACCTGCCCCCAGGCCATGAAGAAGCGCTGGTCGCCGGTGAAGCCATCCAGCACAGGCGCCTCGCCATCATGGTGGTCGGCCAGGTAGAGCTGGTAAGCATGGTGGGCAATCGACAGACCGCCCAGGTCACCGATGTTTTCGCCCAGCGAAAGCTGGCCGTTGACGTTCATGCCGGGCAGCGGCTCGAATTCATCGTATTGCGCGACCAGTCGGCTGGTGAGGGCTTCGAAGGCCTCGCGCGAGTCGTCAGTCCACCAGTTGCGCAGAACGCCCTGGGCATCGGAGCGCGAACCCTGGTCGTCGAAGCCGTGGCCCATCTCATGACCAATCACCCCGCCAATGGCACCGAAGTTGACGGCGGCGTCTGCATCGGG
>PWYW01000017.1 GCA_003567685.1 Gammaproteobacteria bacterium | reverse complement strand
TGCCGGTGATTCTGCCTGACGGGGTCTTTGCCGACCGCTTCGAGGGTGGTTCCGGGGACTGAGTCCCCGCCACCCCTGGCTAGTCAGCCAATCAAAAGGGCCGCCCACCGGGCGGCCCTTTGCTTTTCGGGCAGTGGCCGGGCCCGCGCATGCCTGCAGCCCGCCCAATGCAATCACCGCCTATTCACATGCGCGACAGACTTGTGATATGGTCCGGGGTCAGAAAAAAACAGCGCTGTATAAAAGCGCATCAGACTCAATGCCAGCAACATCATTTTGCTCCTGATGCAACGCAGAGCTATCGCTCGATGTGGTCACCGATCCATGAAGACCAGTCAATACATTATTGAGGGTTCCACCAAATGATAGAAACGAATCCATCCAGCCGGGCCGGGGTCTGGCTATTTCTCTCCCTAATACTTGCCGCGGCGTTGTCAAGCGCAGCGATCGCGGGTTCGCCAAGCCTCCAGGCTGACCAGGCCGACTCCGGGCATGCGCAGTTCGGACCGGCTGACGAGCAAGGACGTTATACCTACATGGTTCGTTTTGCCGAGCCTGGCTTGTTGGAGCAGTTCCGTCAGACCCGCGGCGCTGGCGAGGCCTTCGATTTCCATGCACCAAGCATGGCCTCCTCTCGCCAGCAGCTCCAGGCAGAGCAGGCAGCGCATTTGGCGTCCATGGCAGACCTTACCCGACGTGAGATCACTCCGTCGCATCATTTCCTGGTTCTGCAGAGTGGTGTTGCGGTTCGACTGACCCCTGATGAAGCAGCTCAGGTTGAGCGCATGCCCCGGGTTGTCTCCGTCGAGCGGGAGCGAATCTATGAGCTGGATCTGTTTCGAGGCCCCGAGTTCATCGAGGCTCCGTCGATCTGGGTTGGCGCGAGCACGCCCGACGGCGTTCCCTACCGTGGTGAAGGCCTGGTTGCAGCCATTCTTGATTCCGGCATCGAAACCAATCCTCACCCGATGTTTGACAACGACCCGGCTTGCGGTCATGGCGATACAGTACCCGATAAGCTGCTGAGCGCCGTCGACTGCTCCAGCACCGATGCTACGGGTTTGTGTAATGGCCCCAATGCCCAGGATACCGCTGAATCGGGCCACGGCACGCACGTTGCGGGTATTACGGCTGGCAACCTGATTGATGCCACGGCGGACCCTGCCCCCGATTTGCCCCCAGGCTTCGACGAAATGTCCGGCGTCGCCCACTGCGCGCACATCCGTTCCTACAATGTTTGTGTGCCCGGCGGCTGCCCGACGCCTGACATTCAGGCGGCCATGCAAAATGTTCTGATTGATGGCGACGCCACCGTCATGAATTTTTCAATTTCTGGCGGGCAAAACCCTTGGGTCGACAACGATCGTGCCAAACTCGATCTGATCGACGAAGGTATCTTTGTTGCCGCATCGGCCGGAAACACCCGTCCTGAAGCCCCAGATCCCATTGGGGCAGTAAACCACCGTGGACCCTGGGTAACCTCGGTTGCCAACAGCACCCACGACGTGATCTCTGCCTTCAATCTGTCCCTGGATGGCGGGCCAAGTGACCGGCCGGCCCTGCAGGGCACGGGTCCTGCGATGACCGCAACCTACACCGGTCAGCTGCGATTCGCCGGCGATGTCGATCCCGCCAACGTAGAAGGCTGCGACCCATTCCCTGCCAATGCCTTTGACGGTGAAGCAGCCCTTATTCCGCGAGGCGCCTGCAACTTTGCCGACAAGGTCGATAACGCCGTTGCTGCTGGCGCTGAATTTGTCGTCGTATACAACAATGCCGGCGGGCCACCAATTGTCATGGGTGGACAGGAAGGTACGGCCGTATCGTCTGTGATGGTCGATAACCTGACGGGTGCAGACCTGATCGCGACGCTGGATGGCGGAACCGCTGAGGTAACCGTGATTCCGGTCACGCAGGCCTTCCAGGGGCCGCAGTTTGGTGACATCCTGAACGCAGGCAGCCTGCGCGGCCCGACCGCGTCGCCGCTGCAAGATCTGCAAAAGCCGGACATCACCGGACCCGGTACCAACATCTATTCCGCCGGGATTGGCCCAAGCGGCTACAACTTCCTGACGGGTACGTCCATGTCCGGCCCCCATATCGCGGGCGCCGGTCTTCTGGTGGCACAGGCCAACCCGGACTGGACACCGATTGAAATCATGACCGCGATGCGGACGACTGCGTCTCGCGACGGCGCCAAGCCTGACGGCAGCACGCCCTGGGACTGGGATGACGTCGGCAGCGGCCGCGTCGACCTAAGTAACGCCGCGTTGGCCGGCCTGGTCATGCACGAAACGTTTGCCAACTTCCTTGCCGCCAACCCGGCTACCGGTGGTGACGTCAAGACGCTCAATTTGCCGGCGGTGCGCAATCTTGACTGCACGCCAAGCTGCTCTTGGGAGCGGACCCTGCGCAACACGCTGGATGACCCGAGCAATTGGACAGTCAGTGGTGACAACTTCGGTGCGGATTACTCAATTGACATCAGCCCGTCGAGCTTCTCGTTTACTGGTGACACCAATGAGACCGTCACGGTGACCATCACCGTTACCCCTCAGTCTGATCTGTCCGGTGCGATCAATTTTGGTGCCATTGACTTCACCGAAACGGGAGGTCTTGCACCGGATCAGCACTTCACCGTGGCCATCAGGGGCAGGGATTTGAGTGAGCCCGAAATCGCCGTTGAAGCCGACCTTGAAGGGCTTCTGATCGAAGAAGGCACAGAGACCACCCTGGCGCTGGTCATTCAGAATCTGGGTGATCTGGACCTGACGTTTGATCTGGAGTATGAAGGCTCGGTTCGCAACGACCCAGTGGTAATCTGGGACCAGCCCACGAGCGGTACCGGCGGAATCATCAGCGACTTTTTCCTCGGAACGCCTCTGGGTGATGTGGGTGTCTACTCGGCAAACGACTTTGACATTGCCGGTCCACAAAGTGTTTCCGAGATCTTCATTCCTGGATTCTGGAACGGCGGCAATGTCAACACTGCGGTTGCCCTTGACTGGGCAATTTACGCGGATGATGCCGGAGCGCCAGCCGGTATTCCCAATGACGCTGCGACGTCTGCCCCGGTATGGAGTTATACCGCAGCGCCGGGCGATCCGGGCGTGACCATTGTCGATAACAACATCACGCTTGACCTGACCGAAGCGGGTGAGCCGGAAATTGATTTGCCTGCTGGGCGTTATTGGCTCGCTTTCTACCCGACGATCAACTTTGGCGCGGACTTCAATGATCGTTGGAACTGGTCGCAGGGCGAAGCGGCGCTTGGTACGTCGCATCTGGTTGATCCGAACGATTTGTTCGGCGCGGGCGCAACGGACTGGACGCCGCAAACAGCGATTGGCGTTGCCTGGCCGGACACGGCCTTCACGCTGAGCGGTTCGATCAACTGCGAATCAACCTCGCCGGGTTGGTTGTCCGTGAATCCGACCTCGGGTTCGGTGCCCGGACAGAGCTCGTTTACCGTTGATGTCTGGATTGATGCAGAATCGCTGGCGCCGGGCATCTACGAGACCACCATCTGCCTCGCCAGCAATGATGTAAACAACCCCCTGCAGTTCATTCCGGTAAGTGTTGAAGTGGTTGCTGAAGGCACTTTGCCTGCCATTGTTGTAACGCCGGGCGACTTTGATTTCAGTCTCGATGCTGGCGATTCGGATAGTGGCACCTTGAACATTGCCAATACCGGCGGTGGTACGCCATTGAACTGGAGCATCGAAACCGCCCAAGGGCTTTCAGGTTTGCTCAGCGCCAACGACTTCGAGGGTGATTTCGACGTCTCCAACTGGACGTTCGAGAACAGCCCGGCCGGTGTCAACGGCAGCCTGAATGTCGAACCTGGCCCGCCGGTTGAGGTGTTCATTACCGGTGGTGACGATGGTGTGGGTGGCACCTCCGACCTGTTCATCGAGATCCCGATGGATGGCACCATTACCTTCGACTGGGGTTACCAGTCCGTAGATATTGGAGACTTTGACGGCGCTGGCTACGTGCTCAACGGCGACTTTACGGAGTTGGCGGACAACGCATCGCAAGTCCCGTTCTTCGCCGAAACCGAGACCGTCGAAGTCAGTGCGGGTGATATTTTTGCCTTCCGTGTACGTACCGATGACGGTTTGTTCGGTGCGGGCGAATTGGGGGTGACAAACTTCAGTTTCGTTGAAGATGTCCCGCCGTCAGCCTGTGACACCCCGAGCGCTGTGAGCTGGCTTGACGTGACCCCGGCAGCGGGTACCACACCGGCGGGTGACGATGAAGATGTCACTGTCTCGGTGGATTCGACCGGCCTGGCCGTGGGCATTTACGAAGCACTACTGTGTATTTCGAGCAACGATCCTGCAACGCCGCTGATTGAAGTGCCGGTTACGCTGGAAGTTGACGATTCCACCCTGGGCACGCTGTCCGGGACGGTTCTGAGCCAGGGTTACTGCTCGGCGGATCCGTCGGCGCTGGAAGGTGCGACGGTGACGGTGATGGGCAGTGCTGGTGGCATGGTCACGACGACGAC
>PWYW01000093.1 GCA_003567685.1 Gammaproteobacteria bacterium | reverse complement strand
GACCCTGGCGGACGGCCGACGGCGTGTCAGTCAGGCAATGACCGATCAATATGGCTTTGCCCTGGCTGATCCGCTGCACCTGCCACCCGGTGAGCCTCGTCGAATTCGCCTGGCCTATGTGGTGCCGGAAGAAAAAACCGCCGGTCAGATCGACGTCCGCGGCGTGTCGGCAAACGTAGTGCGTGAGCTCAGCTGGTAATCGTGCAGGAGGTCATGCAGGAATTGGCAATCTTTCCGTCGACCTGGTGGCCCGGGCGGGCCGCCCTCCCCGGTCATCAAGGACGAGGGATGCCGCTGCATGCAAGCGCTTTCCACCCACTCGATGGCTCAGCCGTCTTCTGCTTCGAACCGATCCCGGAACAGAAAATCGGCCACTTCTTCCAAGCTCAGGCCCCAGAAGCCGCCGGTCAGTTGCCAGCCGCCGCCCGAAGAGGCCCGGGCATCGGTAGCCTCCCACTGGCCGATCGTGCCGGACAGGGTCCATTGTTGATCGGCTGATTCCGACCGCATCTCACCACCACTGCCGATGGTGTACCAATCGATGCAGTAGTCGTCGCTGCAGCTTTCTGCAGGCAAGCTGCCGGCGACTGTAAGCAGCAGCGCGCCGGCGACAAGCTTTGTTGTTGAGATGGGACTCTTCATTTCGAACGCTCCGCAACCTCACGGTCTTCGAGCAGCACGGCTTCTAGGGCGGCGAGGCGGGCTTCGAGCTGACCGTTGCGTTCGGCCAGCTGGCGAAGTTCGACATTTTCGATCTCTAGCACGGCCATCCGTTCGGCAAGTTCGGCATTTCTCGCCTCCAATGCAAATAAACGATCGGCTGAGAAGCTGAACTTAGTGTCCAGGCCCTGTATGGCAGCCAGGGCGATACCGGCAAGGTTCATGGCACTGATCCGAAGTTCGTCTTCGCCCAGGCCGAACAGCGGATGGAAGTCCTGGGCCATCGGGCCCATGTGGCGAATCGACTCGTCCTGGCTTATATAGCTGTATTCGCTGATGGGCATTTGTACCAATCTATCGAGCACGATGACAGGGTCGACCTGAGCTATCGCTCTCTTTGCGTTGCGGTCGCTGATAACCTGCCAAGATGTTCCCCCCGGCCCAAGAGAAACGCCCGATGTCTCCACGCCGCTTCCATCAACTCCGGTGATGAAGTTGACGCCGCCCGTGGCACGAGCCACAAAATAATTATCAATTCCCTCGAAGTCCACCGGAAAGTTGAGGCTGTCTGCCCAGACGAAGGAACCATCAGTGTTGGCCTTGGCGTTTCGGCCAGCAGCAAAGCTGTAATTGCCGGTAGCGGTGTTGTTTCTGCCCCCAGCCACGAAGCTGTTTAAGCCATCAGCGGTGTTTCTGAAACCGCCGCCAATAAAGCTGCTTCGTCCATTGGCCGTATTGTCTTGGCCGCCGCCGATGAAGCTGAATCGTCCATTGGCCGTATTGCTTGCGCCGCCGCCGATGAAGCTGCTTGAGCCATCAGCGGTGTTTCCCCAGCCGCCGCCGACAAAACTTCCCTCTGCACTGGCGGTGTTAGAACGGCCCCCGGCGACGAAACTGTCAGTTCCGCCGGCTGTGTTCAATTGACCACCGCCAACAAAACTATCGGCACCATTGGCTTGATTTGTTGGATCGCCAAACTTGGCCGAGCCAATCACATCCAGCGCCGTGCTCGGAGAATTGGTGCCGATGCCTACTCCGCCCCTGGCGCGGATCAGGAACTGGTCCACGCCCGTGGATGCAAATTCGGGATCCTCCAAGTTAAAACCAGACCAGACAAAGCTGCCTTCGTGTAGCGCCTGGGCCTGTCGACCGGCAGCATAGGATCCGCGGCCATCAGCAACGCTATTTGTGCCCGCAACGAATGCGTTCAAGCCCGTGACAACGTTTCCGGCACCTCCGGCCACGAACCCCCTGCTTCCGCTCGCTTGGTTATTTTGCCCGCCGCCGACAAAGTTGTTTCCGCTGCTGACCTGATTTGTCGAGTCGCCGAACTTCGCCGAACCAATCACATCCAGCCGCTCGCCCGGCGAGCTGGTGCCGATGCCAACACGGCCGTCGCTGTAATGGATGTGAGGCCCGCTGCGCGTCCAGTTTGAACCGCTCCCCGCTGCTGCGCTGATGGCAAACGGCGCACCGGTAATGGACTGTCGTGGCAGAAGAGGCTCATTCTCGACCTCGATGGCCAGCCACAACCCACCGGCATAGGCCTGCTCACCGAAATCCAGATCGACCTGGAACAGCCCGTCGACCACGCTGACGCCGTTCAGGCTGACCGGTGTGCCCACCGGGTTGCCGTCGGTTTCGGCGTCGAACAGCGTGAAGGTCATATCGACAGTCGCGTCGACCGGCCCGGAGCCATCCTGCAGCTGACCCTGGTAGGTAATGGTGGTCTCGGCACCGGCCACGGTGGTGGCCAGCAGGAATAGCAGGGCGGTCAGATAGCGCATCGGAGTCTCTCTGTGGTTGGCGTTAGAAATGAATTTTGTTGCTTCTTGTCTTGGTACTACGCCGATTGACCAAACCAGAGGACATTCGACAACAACGTTTGATTTTCTGGATGTCTTCTCATCCGTCCCGACTGCGTTTTGATGATTGAGAACAATGACTTTCCCGGAGACATGATTGGTCATGGACGACACCACTCATAAAAACCGTTTTCCGGTCGAACCGCAGCGGGGCCGGGTCGCGGGCTCACCGCTCGTGCACAGCTTGGCGCTGCTGCTGGTCACAACACTGCTCGCGGCCTGCTCGGCCAATGATCCGGACATGGCGCAGGAATCCAGCCCGGAAGATTCTTCGCTTTCGTCTTTCGCACCAACCACCCACACGCTACCCGAGTTCTTTCCCGAACAGATCTCGCTCGTAATGAATCAAGGGTCAGCGAGCGGCCTGGTCGCGACATCGCCATGAACATCGCCCTACCCGGGACAATCGATGAATGGCGCACCCGCTACGAAGCGGCGCTGGAACAAGACTTTGAGGACATCGAATTCATCGAGGACCACGCCAGCCTGCAGTGGCGCTTTCACGACCGGGGCTTCGACTATGGCGTGCTTTACCTGAATGACAATCGCGGTTACCTGGATCGCGGCGAGATCGATTCCACCCATCTGCCGGTCATGCTGACCATGACCGAGCATCGCGAATAACCACGCGAGAAGGTAAAGACATGATTCTGATTATTCTCGGCTTGCCGCTGGCAATTTTTGGGCTGATCTTTGCCCTGGTTCACCTCTCGCATCGGCAGCGCGCCGTCGGCCGCGAGGTCATCACGCCGGCCACGGCGGTGGAAGCGAAGGATGTCTCGGTGGTCGGGATTGTCCAGCCGCTGGAGGCAACGGACAAGTCACCGGTCACCGGCGACACAGTCGTCTGGCTGCGCGCCTTCAAGACCTTTCAGGGGTTCTTCCGTTCCAGTGGCGGCAGCGCGTCTCACGTGCGCCGTATCGGCAAGCACAACAGCCGCTTTGTGCTGGTTGACGAGTTCAATCCCGACAAACAAGTTGTCATTGATGGCAAGCGCATTTCCGAGACCTGGATACTTCTGGAAAATCGGCGCTACCGACTCGACGGCACGCCCCTGGCCCCAGTTGAGGAAAAGTCCGGCGCACTGCAATCCATCGGCAGGCTGCTTCGATTTCATCTGCTGGAAAAGGAGGGCGTCGAAGAGCGCGCGATTCGCCCTGGTGACCGAATCTGGGCCCATGGGCGAATCCGCCAGCGCGACGGTGAGCTCGTGCTCTACGGATTCTCTGGCTGGCTGGATGATCGCCCGCCAACCGAGCGCGCAATCCATGCATCCGAATTCGCCCGCTTCGGCGGCGTGGTTGCTGGCACCGGCGCGTTCATGGCCCTGACCGGCTGGCTGATCTCGTAAAACGCTTGTTCCGGGTGAATGCTGTCGCGCTTGCCGCCAGGAATGTCGAGGCGAGTCAGGCGGAAAGGACAACCTGGAAGTCGCTCCCGGAACAAAAAACCCTTACATGAGCCTCAGTCGTCTTCGAAGTCGCGCAGTTCCAGCTTCAGCCAGGCCCGCGCCTTGCGCAGGTCGCGCACGATGGTGCGGCTGGAGACACCGAATACCTCACCGATTTCCTCTACCGACTGACCGGCATACAGATGAGCAGCCATCGCTTCGGCCATTGGGGCATCACTTTCCGACATCTCGATCAGCGCCTTCTCGATGGCCAGAATCCTGATCAGATCGGCTTCCTCGATTGCATGCTCAGCCTCGTTCCAGGTTGCCCGATGCCAATCGCCACCGCGCTTGGAGGCGAGTTGTTGCCGAGCGTAATCAAGGATCAGCTGGCGCATGACCCGGGCGGTGGTCTGAAGGGTCGGGTTGCCGCCCAGACGCCGACGCTGGGCTCGGCCAGGTCGGGTACCAAGCTGGCGGTGCGGGGATGTTCGGTTCCCAGCCCGTTCTCGTATAGAGCGTAGGCTTCCAGGTTCATTCATCGGCCAGTTGTATTTCCACCGACTGTCCCGGTGCAATGTTTACCATCTCGCGATGCTCGCCTTCGCTGGTGTCCACGATGATTTCGTACTGGCCGGGTGGCAGTTCTACGG
>PWYW01000082.1 GCA_003567685.1 Gammaproteobacteria bacterium | reverse complement strand
CTGGGTCAGCAGCGGGTGTTCGCGCCCGTCCATCCAGATCAGGATGTCCTGGAAGGTGCGGATGTTGTCGACGAAATTGACCGGCTCGTGACCTCGGGCGTAGCCAAAGCGGGTTTGACTGTGCCAGCGTTCCTGGGTCAGTAGCGGCAGGGTTTCACGCACGTCGGCCCAACGGTCCGGGTTGCCGCCGCGTCGTTCGGTCAGCACCCGGGCGTCTTCCAGGTGGCCGAAGCCCACGTTGTAGGCAGCCAGCGCCAGCCACAGGCGGTCGGGCTTTTCGATGCGCTCGGGCAGACGGTCAATCAGGCTTCTGAGGTAGCGGGCCCCGCCTTCGATGCTTTGCTGCGGGTCGGTGCGGTCGTCCACGCCCACTTGCTGGGCGGTTCGGAGCGTAAGCATCATCACGCCGCGCACCCCGGTGAAGGAAACCGCTTCCGGGTCCCAGTGCGATTCCTGGTAGCCGACGGCGGCCAGCAGACGCCAGTCCAGATCGTTTTCGTAGGCAGCTTCTTCGAACCAGTGGCGCAGCAGCGGCAGGCGCTCGCGCACCTGGCGCATGAAGGTAAAGGTGCCAACCGGTTCGAAGCTGTCGATGTCCTGGTAATGGCGGGCCTGCAGTTCGGCCAGTTGCCCGTTGTGTTCGGCCATGGCGAAGAACTCGCGCATGCGCTGGACCAGCAGGTCGTCGTCATTGCGCAGCGTGGCCCAGGCCAGCTCTTGCGGTGCTTCCAGTTCGAAGGCCGGTCGAATGGCCGGAAAGTAGCGTCGGTTCAGCGCCAGGATGTTGGAATCGACGATGGTGTACTGGATGTCTTCGTTCGAGATGGCCTCGAACAGGTCTTCAATGCTGGTGGTGGCGGTGGTCGACCAGCTCAGCGGCGGGTCGGCCGCTTCCAGCAACGGTTCGTAGCTGGTGTCGGCCGGAATCACGATGTGGCCGTCGACCATGTCGTCCAGGCTGGACGGTCGCCGCGTTCCGCGCCGATACACCACCACCGGGGCCACGGAATCGTAGGCCGGGCCAAACCGCAGCCAGGCCTGGCGGTCGGGCGTGCGCGACAGGTTGGCCGCGATGAAATCGCCCTGGCCACGCTCCAGCGCATTGAACAAATCGGCCAGGGTGGGCAGCGGCACGACTTCAAGCGGCAGGCCAATGAAGTTTGCAAATTCCCGGGCCAGTTCGTACTCGAAGCCGGTTTCGCCCTCGGGCCCGATGAAGTAGGTGCTGGCGCCGTTCAAGGTCAGCATGGTCAGGCTGCCGCGGGCGGCGATGCGGTCCATTTCGCTGACCGGGCTGTTGCCGGAGGTGGCAAACAGCAGCAGCAACAAAAGGCACAGCAGCAGGCGCAGGCCGGGCAGACGAATCCGGCGTCTCGGCTTGCCGAGCTCGATGGTGTCGCCGTGGTCGCTGCCGAGATGTGAAAAAAACGAACTCAAATGCCGGGTAATCCTGACCGCCAAACCGTCTTTATACCGCATTTGCTGCGATGATCGTTTCAGCCCCGGTTTGCTAAACTAGCGGGATATTCTTTCTTACCGACAAGAACCTTATTAATGAGTCCTGTACGCTCTCGGTTTGCACCGTCCCCCACGGGTTTTCTGCACATTGGCGGCGCTCGCACCGCGCTGTTTGCCTGGCTGGCCGCGCGCGCCAGCGGCGGGCAGTTCGTGCTTCGCATCGAAGACACCGACCGCGAGCGGTCGACCCCGGAATCGGTACAGGCCATCCTGGACGGCATGAGCTGGCTGGGGCTGGACCACGACGAGGGCCCGTTTTACCAGAGCCAGCGTTTTGACCGCTACCGCGAGTTGGTTGACCAGTTGCTGGCCGAGGGCAAGGCTTACCGCTGCTACTGTTCGAAAGAACGGCTGGAGGCACTTCGGGAAGAAGCCATGAAGGCCGGCGAAAAACCGCGTTACGACGGGCATTGCCGCGACTTGACGGAAGCGCCGGAGGGCATTGTGCCAGTGATTCGATTCCGCAACCCGGACGAGGGCACGGTGGTGTTCGAAGACCGCGTGCGCGGCCCAATCGAAGTGGCCAACAGCGAGCTCGACGACCTGGTGATCATGCGCGGCGACGGCACGCCCACCTACAACTTTGCCGTCGTGGTTGATGACATGGACATGAACATCAACCTGGTCATTCGCGGCGACGACCACATCAACAACACGCCTCGCCAGATCAACATTTACAAGGCCCTGGGCGCTGAACCTCCGGTATTTGCCCACGTGCCGATGATTCTCGGTGACGACGGCGCCCGGCTTTCCAAGCGCCACGGCGCGGTGGGCGTGATGTCCTGGCGCGAACAGGGGTATACGCCGGATGCGCTGATCAACTACCTGGCGCGGTTGGGCTGGTCGCACGGCGATGACGAGGTGTTCAGCCGCCAGCAGTTGATCGAGCTGTTCCGCATTGACGATGTCAACCGCAAGCCTTCACGCTTCGATACCGAAAAGCTGAACTGGCTGAACCAGCATTACCTGCGCGAGGGTGATCGCGTGCCGGTACTGGCCGAGCTGGCCTGGCACCTTGAACAGGCCGGCCTGAAGGCCGAGCAGGGGCCGCCGCTGGACGATCTGCTGGCGGTGCAGGCGGATCGGGTGGAGACGCTGGTAGAGCTGGTTGAGCAAAGCCGGCCATTCTTTGAAGACTTCGAGCAGTTCGAGCCGGGCGCGGCCAAGAAGCACCTGCGACCGGTGGCCGGCGAGCCGCTGGCTTCCCTGCGCGAACGACTCGCCGGCCTTGACGACTGGACGCCGGATAGCCTGCAGGCGGCGGTGCAGGCCACCGCCGATGCTCTGGAGATTGGCTTCGGCAAGATTGGCATGCCGCTGCGGGTGGCCTTGATGGGCCATGGCCAGTCGCCGGGCATCAACCACACTTTGTGGCTGGTTGGCAAGGAACGCAGCCTGGCCCGTATTGATCAGGCCATTGCCTGGATTCAACAGCGGGCGGGGTAAACTCAGGAAATGAGTGAAGCCAAGGTTATTCGTCAGGTTGAAACCCACTGCCGAGAGCAGGGTCTTCGCCTGACGCCGACCCGCCGGCGCATCCTGGAAATGGTGCTGGAGGCGGAGGGGCCCATCAAGGCCTACGACTTGCTCGACCAGTTGCGCGACGAGCAGCCCAAGGCAGCGCCGCCGACGGTGTATCGGGCGCTGGAATTCCTGCTTGAAAACCACTTTATTCATCGATTGGAAACGCTGAATGCCTTTGTCAGCTGTTTTCACCCCGAAGACCAGCACCAGGGGCAGTTCCTGATCTGCGAGAAGTGCCAGGCGGTCACCGAGATCCACGACCACAGCATTGAGGCGATGCTGGCCAAGGCGGCGGCCGACCAGGGCTTTGAACCGGCCCGCCAGGTGCTGGAAATCTACGGTTGCTGCGGCAAATGCCGCGATCAGTGACCGCGCGCTGAGCGGGCCAACGAATGTCTC
Source organism: Gammaproteobacteria bacterium (assembly GCA_003567685.1). Taxonomy (GTDB): domain Bacteria; phylum Pseudomonadota; class Gammaproteobacteria; order Xanthomonadales; family Wenzhouxiangellaceae; genus Wenzhouxiangella. Next base: position 1,183 of record PWYW01000082.1, on the reverse strand, counting down.
GCCGCGAAAAGCTTTACCACCTGCACGATTTCCTGCGCCAGTGCCGCACGCCGGTTAGCCGTCAGCGGCTGATGGAAGAGCTGGGTTGCAGCCAGGCCACCTTGTATCGATTGATCGCCGAGCTGCGTGACCAGTTCGGCGCGCCTCTGGAGCAGGATGACGATACCCGCGGGTTCTACTACGACCGCAGCCTGGCCGGTAACTTCGAGCTGCCGGGCTTGTGGATCAGCCCGGATGAGCTGCAGGCCCTGCTGACTGCCCGCCACGTGCTGGGCAACGTGCAGCCGGGGCTGCTGGTGGATGAACTGGATGCCATGCAGCAGCGCATCAACCAGCTGCTGGGCCGCGAGGGCCTGGACCTGAGTGCCAACCCCGAGCGCATCCAGATTCGCCATGATGCCGGCCGGCCGGTGCCAGCCGATCTGTTCGAGACCGTGCTGCGTGCCTTGTTCCAGCGCCAGCGCCTTGACCTGATCTATCACGGCCGCCGGCGCGACGATGTCAGCCAGCGCCAGGTTTCCCCGCAGCGGTTGATCAGCTATCGCGACCGCTGGTACCTGGCCGCCTGGTGTCACCAGGCCGACGACTTTCGCAGTTTTGCCCTGGAACGTATTCGCGAGCTGGCGCTGGTGGATGAAGAGGCCCGCGATTTGCCGGTAGAGGCGATCAGCCGCCACTTCGACCAGGCCTTCGGGATCTTCTCGGGCCCGGCCGACCACCAGGCGGTTTTGCGTTTCAGCGCCGAGGCGTCGCGCTGGGCTGCCGACGAAGTGTGGCACCCGGAGCAGCAGGGCCAGTGGCTTGACGATGGCCGCTGGGAATTGAAGCTGCCCTTTGGCCAGGCCCGCGAACTGCTGATGACCATCCTCAGCTACGGGCCTGATGTCGAGGTGGTTAGCCCTGAGGCTTTGAAAACGCAGGTGCGGGACGCCCTGAAGGCCGCGCTGACACAGTACTGAAACATTTCGGGCCTTCGCCATGGTCTCGTCATCAGCGTGTCATTGAAATGTCATGCGACACTGCTGGAATGCCGGAAACGGACGAGAAGGGACGAAAGAGCCATGACTGCGCATAAAATCCTGGTTGTCGAGGATGACGAAGGTATCCGCCGGATGATTGTTTTCAACCTGGAACGGGCGGGCTTCCAGCCCATCGAGGCAGGCGACTGCCGCTCGGCCCGCAT
>PWYW01000045.1 GCA_003567685.1 Gammaproteobacteria bacterium | reverse complement strand
GGCGATGGAAACCGGCTTTTATGCCGACTCCAAGTCCGGTATTCCGGCCACCAAGGCGGCCATTCGCCGCCTGCTGGACGAGATTCCGGCCTGGCAGCCCGGCCAACCGTTCCCGGAAGGCCTGGACAATCTGCTGCCCGACCATCTGGCGGCGATGTGCAAGAAGGGCAAGGCACCCAGCCATCCCTGGCTGGACCAGTTCGGCCAGGCCTGGGAGACCATGGGCGGCTACCCGGATTGCACTCCTCGCCTGTGGCAGAACGCAGTGAACAGCGTCAACGCACTGCTGAGCCAGGAAAAGCAGCGCGCCAACGCGATGGACTTCGATGACTTGTTAAGCCAGCTCGACGAGGCGCTGGCCGGCCCCGGCGGCGAGGCGCTGCGCCACACCCTGCTGGAGCAATACCCCATTGCCCTGGTCGATGAATTTCAGGACACCGACCCGGTGCAGTTTCGGATCTTCGACCGCGTCTGGGGCCAGGTGCCGACCGATGATCCGTCCAAGGGCCTGTTCCTGATTGGCGACCCCAAGCAGTCGATCTACAGCTTCCGCGGCGCCGATATCCACGCCTACCTTGAAGCGCGCGACAAGACCGACAGCCAGCACACCCTGGGCCGCAACTTCCGCTCCACCCAGGGCATGGTCGATGCAGTCAACACTCTGTTCCGGATTGGCGATGAGCACCCGAAAGGCGCGTTCGCCTTTGCCCGCACAGGCGAGAAAAACCAGTTGCCCTTCAAGCCGGTGGAGGCCCAGGGCCGCAAGGAAGCCTTGGTGATCAACAACCAGCCGGCCACGCCGTTGACCCTGTGGTATCACCCGGAAGACGACGACAGCCAGAACCTGGGCGTGACCAAATACCGCTCGATCATGGCCGAGCAGGCCGCCGAAACCATCGCCGGGCTGCTGAACCTTGCCGGCCACGGTGAGGCGGTATTTCGTGCCGAAGGCAAGCCGGAACGGCCGCTGCGTGCCGCCGACATGGCCGTGCTGGTCAGAAAAACCTCCCAGGCCGAGCTGGTGATGCGCGCCCTGCGTCGGCGCGGCGTGGCGGCCGTCTACCTGTCTGATCGGGAATCCATATTCGACAGCGACCAGGCCCGTGAGCTGTGCCTGGTGCTGCAAGGCATTGCCGAACCCGGCGACGAGTACCGCCTGCGAACGGCGCTGGCCACCCGACTGTTCGGCATGAGCACGGGCGAGCTGGACGCGTTGAACCACGACGAACGGTTGATCGAGGCGGCGGTTGAACGCTTCGCCGGCCTGCTGGCGCTGTGGCGACAAAAAGGCGTGCTGGCCATGGTCCAGCGGCTGCTCGATCTTTACCAGCTGCCGGCCCGATTGCTGGCCGACGCCGACCAGGGCGAGCGCGCCCTGACCAACCTGCTGCACCTGGCCGAGCTGCTGCAAACCGAAAGCCAGGCGCTGGAAGGTGAGCAGGCCCTGATCCAGTGGCTGACCGAACAGGTTCATCTGCAAGAGCGTGGCCAGAGCGACGAACAGCAGCTTCGCCTGGAAAGCGATGCCGAGCTGGTGCGGGTGGTCACCTGTCATGCCGCCAAGGGCCTGGAATACCCGCTGGTGCTGGTGCCTTTTGTCTGCGACTACCGCGAGATCAAGAACGATCGACCGCTGGGCTACCACGACGGCCACCGGCCGGTGCTGGATCTGACGCCGGATGACCGGGCGCTGGAACAGCACCGGCTTGAAAGCCTGCAGGAAGAGCTGCGCCTGTTCTACGTCGCCGTCACCCGCGCCCGGCACGCCTGCTGGCTGGGCGTGGCCCCGGTGCGCAGCGGCAACGCCAAGAAGCAGCCGCCGGCGCTGGCCAGCTACCCCTTCGGCCACATCCTGCTGGGCCTGGCCGACGACCCGGACAGTCCGCCGCCGATGAGCGAGCTGCTGGATGCACTCCAGGCCCGGCTTGGTCAGCTGATGGAGCGAATTGATCTGGGGCCGGCAACGCCAATGACCCGCCTGGCGACCTTGCGCGCCGAGGCGCTGGGCCCGGCCCGGCAGTACCAGGGCCACCCGCGCGAGCCGTGGTGGATTGCCAGCTACTCGGCGCTGAAGCAGGTGGGTGGCGACGCGGCTCGAGTGGCCAGCGATGACTCGCTGGATGCCGCCGATAACGCCGCCGAGGACCAGGCACGCGAAGAAACTGGCGACGTGCAAGCCTCCGCCGAGGCCACCGCCAGCCAACGGCAGGGGCGGGGTACCGGTATCCACGGCTTCCCACGCGGGCCACGGCCCGGCACCTTTCTGCATGGCCTGCTGGAATGGGCCGGCCGCCAGGGCCTGGCCGAGACCGCCGCCGCGCCTGGCGTCTTCCTGGACGAAATCGACAAGCGTTGTCGCCTGCGCGGCTGGGGCCAGTGGAGTGAGCTGGTCCAGGCCTGGATGCTCGACCAGCTACGGCAGGTCATGGTGCTGGGTGACCAGCGCTTCAGCCTGGCTGATCTGCGCCAGGGCCAGTACACCCCGGAGCTGGAATTCTGGTTCCAGGCCAGCCAGGTTCAGACCGAGGCCCTGGACAGACGGGTCAGACGGGCAACCTTTGACGGCATGGCGCGCAAGCCGCTGGCGCGCAACCAGCTCAACGGCATGATGCGCGGCTTCATCGACCTGGTCTTCGAGCACCAGGGCCGTTACTACGTGCTCGACTACAAGTCCAACCACCTGGGCTCGACGGCCGAGGCCTACACGCCCGACGCCATGCAGGCCTCGGTGCTCGACAAGCGCTACGACCTGCAGTTTGCCGTCTACACCCTGGCCCTGCATCGCCTGCTGAAAAGCCGGCTGCCTGATTACGACTACGCCCGTCACGTCGGCGGCTCGGTGTATCTCTACCTGCGCGGTTGCGGTGCGCCAGGCGGCGGGGTGTTCCATTACCGTCCCGAGCCCGAACTGATCGAGTCGCTGGACGCCCTGTTCAGCGGCCGGGGAGATCGCCATGCAGCCTGAGCTGATCATCGAACACTTCGAGCGCTGGCAGCGGCTGGGCTGGATGCGGCCGCTGGAAAGCCGTTTCGTTGCCTTTCTGGCCGAACTGGAGCCGGACAGCGACGGCCGCGTACTGCTCGCTGCCGGGCTGGCCAGCCATGCCCTGGCCCAGGGCCACGTCTGCCTGGAACTCCAGGCCCTGGTGGCAGACCCCGCTCGCTGGCTGGGTCTGCCGCCCGATCTGGCCGACCAGCGCTGGTCTGACCAGCTGGATGAAGCCGAGGGGCAAGCCGCGCAGGCGTTCTTCAGCGATGAACTGCCCGCCCTGGATGCCAGCGCCTGGCTGAAGACGCTGGCAGCCTCCCGCCTGGTTGCCACGGGCGAGGGCAACACGCCCTTGGTGCTGGACCGGGGCCGGCTTTACCTGCGTCGCAACTGGGCGGCCGGGCGCGAGGTTCTAAAAGGGCTTGGCCAGCGCGCCAGACCGCTTGAGCTGCCCATTGACCCGCCAGCCATCCGGGCGCTGTTCGACCCGCTTTTCCCGTCACCCGTGTCTGGCGACATCGCCGCCAAGGGTCCTGATTGGCAAAAGCTGGCCTGCGCCGTGGCCCTGCGCTACGGCTTTTCGATCATCACCGGCGGGCCGGGCACCGGCAAGACCTGGACCATGGTGAAGCTGCTGGGCCTGCTGCAGGCGGTCAACCAGGCCGGCGGCAGCCAGCGCCCATTGCGCGTGCTGCTGGCCGCGCCCACCGGCAAGGCGGCCGCACGCATGACCGAATCCGTCCTGAACAACTGGCAGACCCTGCCCGAAGCCTTTCGCCAGGACGCCTGGCGACCGGAAGAGGCCCGCACCCTGCATCGGCTGCTCGGCAGCCGACCCGGCACGCGCCATTTCCGGCACGGGCCGGGTAACCCGATCCAGGCCGACGTGGTGATTGTCGACGAGGCCAGCATGATCGACCTGCACATGATGCAGGCCCTTGTGGGCGCCATCGGCCCGCACACCCGCCTGGTGCTGCTGGGTGACAAGGACCAATTGGCCTCGGTCGAGCCCGGCTCGGTGTTCGGCGAGTTGTGTCGCGGTGCCGACATACTCGCGTATGGCGACGAGCTTTGCGCCTGGCTCGAGGCGGTTTGTGGTGAAACGCAGCGCATCGACTCCTCCAATGAGCCGCCGTCACCGCTGGCCGAGCAGACCGTGATGCTGCGCCAGGCCCGCCGCTTCAACGAAGACATTGCCGCCCTGGCACAAGCCGTCAATGCCGGCCAGGCCGAGCAAGCCCTGGCCCTGCTGGACCAGCCCGGGCCGGTGCTGGCCCGCGTCCAGCCGGCAAGCCCCGATGCGCCAGAACTGCGGGAACTGTTGATCACCCAGGGCTACCTGGCCTACCTCGACCACCTGACCCAGACGCCGCTGCCGGAGGCCATCGAAGACCACGCCCGCCAGGCGCTGGCCGAGTTCGGTCGTTTCCAGGTGCTGGTCGGAACGCGCGGCGGCGCCTGGGGCGTGGAAGAGTGCAACCGGCGCATCCGTGGCTGGCTGGCCGACGAGGGGCGGGTAGAGGCCAGTGGCATCTGGTTTCCTGGCCGCCCGGTAATGATCAACCGCAACGACTACCGCACCGGCCTGATGAACGGCGACGTGGGTCTGTGCATGGAATGGCCACAGGCCGATGGC
>PWYW01000046.1 GCA_003567685.1 Gammaproteobacteria bacterium | reverse complement strand
TTCGAGCGGCACGGCCCCCGCATGCAGTTGACGGCAGCCGGCAAGGCACTGCTGGAGATGGCCCGTCCGATGGTCGACCGGCTGGATGCCCTGCCCGATGAATTCGCCCGGCGCTATGGATCGCTGGATTCCGGCGAGATTCGCGTGGCCGCCGGTGAATCAACCATCATGCACTTGCTGCCGCCGATCCTGATGCGTTTTCGGCGCAAGCACCCGGGCATTTTTGTCCACCTGCACAACGTGACCGGCGCTGATGGCCTGGGCATGCTGCGTCGCGACGAGGTCGATTTTGCCGTGGGTTCAATGCTGGATGTTCCCAACGACATTGACTACCAGCCGATCTATCACTTCAAGCCGGTGTTGATCATGAGCCGCGAGCACCCGCTCAGCCGCAAACGACAGATCGGCCTGGCCGACATCAGCCCACACGGGCTGATTCTGCCGCCACGGCGCCTGACCACCTTCCAGATGATCGACATGACCTTCAAGAAACACCGCCTGCCCTTTCGGGTAACGCTCGAGGTGGGCGGTTGGGAGGTGATCAAGAAATACGTGGGCCTGGGGATGGGCATTTCGATTGTCACCAGCATCTGCCTGACCGAGGCCGATCGCCAGCAGCTGCTGGTGCGCGACATGAGCGACTACTTCCCGATGCGTTCCTACGGCGTGGTAATGCGCCGGGGTGCCTACCTCTCACCCCAGTCCGAGCGCTTCATTGACCTGATGAGCCCGGAACTGTTTCCGGATTGATACCCTTTCGTTTGATCGACCCGCCCTCATATAGGTCTGCATGAGCAACGCAAAACCTCTCATCATGGTCGCCCTGTCGGGCGGCGTCGACTCGGCAACCACCGCCTGGCTTCTGCTCCAGCAAGGCCAGCGCGTGGAAACCATGTTCATGAAGAACTGGGAAGAAGATGACCCGAATTCCGGCTGCACGGCCGAAGAGGATGCCGCCGACGCGCGAGCCGTGGCAGACCGCCTGGGCGTTCGTTTCCATGGACGCAATTTCGCCGCCGAGTACTGGGAAGGCGTCTTCGAGCATTTCCTCGCCGAACTCAAGGCCGGCCGAACCCCGAACCCCGACATCCTGTGCAACCGCGAGGTCAAGTTCAAGACATTCGTGGAACACGCTCAGGACCTGGGTGCTGATTTCATTGCCACCGGCCACTATGCCCGGCGGCGAGACAACCCCGACGGCTCCGTTTCCTTGCTGAAAGGCAAGGACGCGAACAAGGACCAGAGCTATTTCCTGCACGCCCTGACCCAGCAACAGCTGGCTCGCGCCTTGTTTCCGCTCGGCGAACTCGACAAGCAAGAGGTGCGCAAGCTTGCCGATCAGGCCGAGCTGCCGGTGGCCAGCAAGAAAGATTCGACGGGTATTTGCTTTATCGGTGAACGGAACTTTGACCAGTTCATCGCCCGCTATCTGGACGCCGAGCCCGGCGACATCCTGACGCCGGGCGGCCAGCTTATCGGCCAGCACCGCGGCCTGATTCACTACACCCTGGGCCAGCGCAAGGGGCTCAACATCGGCGGCCTGCGCGACTATCCGGAACAGCCCTGGTTCGTTGCCTTCAAGGATTTGGCCAATAACCAGCTCATCGCTGTTCAGGACAGCACCCATCCTCTGCTGATGTCGACACAGCTCGAGGCCATCAATCTCAACTGGATCAGCGGAAAGCCGCCGACAGCTGGCCAGATCGTGACGGCAAAAGTGCGCTATCGACAGCCTGACCAGGCCTGCCGAATTGTCAGTGCGGAGCACGGCGGTCTGAGTCTTCAGTTCGAGCAGCCACAACGCGCCGTGACGCCTGGACAGTCCGTGGTGCTTTACGATGGTGATGAATGTCTCGGCGGCGGCGTGATCAGTAGTTGCAACGCGCCAACCCCAGCCACCATTCATCAGCAAACGCGAGACACACAATGAGAGACGCTACCATCGCCCTTGCCGGAATGCTCCAGGCCAGCGAACTGGTCCGACAGAACGCGACCTCCGGCAATTGCAGCCAGCAGGCAGCCGGAGCCAGCATCGACAGCGTCTTCTGCATGCAGCCCGACTCCACCGAAGGCGCATTCGGTGGCCTGGGGGGCGTGCGGATGGGTTTGCGGGTGCTGGTTGAGCTGTTCAGCGCCCGCAACCGGCCAGAAAACCTGCAAAGCCTGAACTATGCCCTGGGCCTGGCCAAGCTGGGCCAACGCATCCAGCGTGACCGCCCCCGCCAGAAGGCCCTGGGCGAGGCGATCCAGCTGGTCGAGAGCGCCTGGCGCGAAAGCGAGCTGCCGCTGGACGACAGCGTCATTTCCCAGTTGGCGGACGTTTACCAGAACCACGTCTCGACCATGGACTTTCGCCTCCAGGTCACCGGCAACCCCACCTACCTGAAACAGCCTGAGAAGGTCGCCTTCATCCGCGCCCTGCTCCTGGCAGGAATCCGCGCCGCCTTTCTCTGGCGCCAGACCGGCGGACGCCAATGGCGGCTGGTGTTCCAGCGTCGCCGAATTCTCGAACAGGCCGAGCACCTTTTGCAGGGTTAAGACCTGCCTTCGACCAAGGTCCAAAACGCTGCAAGCCCTGGAGCGTGATAAAATCATGGGCTTGATGACAGAGCCAGGTCTACCACCCTGCCTTGTCCGACGTTGACCACTTTTCGGAGGAAGTTCCATGCGAGATGAACTCGGCTGCCGCGACAGCTTTGAAGCCGATGGCAAGTCATTTGCCTTTTACAGCCTGCAAAAACTGAGCGACAAGCACCCGCAGGTCAAGCGACTGCCCTATTCGCTGAAGATTCTGCTGGAAAATCTCCTTCGTCACGAGGACGGCCTCAATATCACCGAAACCGACATTGCCGGGCTGGCCAACTGGGACGCCAAGGCGGAGCCGGAGACCGAAATTTCCTTCACCCCGGCTCGAGTCGTGCTGCAGGACTTCACCGGCGTACCGGCGATTGTCGACCTGGCCGCCATGCGCGACGCCATGAAGAAGCTCGGTGGTAACCCCAACCGGATCAACCCGCTGTCGCCGGCCGAGCTGGTCATCGACCACTCGGTACAGGTCGACAACTACGGCCGCGCCGACGCACTCGACCTCAACAACCAGATTGAATTCCAGCGCAACAAGGAGCGCTATGCCTTCCTGCGCTGGGGCCAGGGTGCCTTCGACAACTTCAAGGTCGTCCCGCCCAACACCGGCATTGTCCACCAGGTCAACCTGGAGCATCTGTCCCGGGTGGTCTTCGGTGAAGATGTCAACGGCGAAATGGTCGCCTGGCCGGATACCGTGGTCGGCACCGACTCGCACACCACCATGATCAACGGCTTGGGGATCCTCGGCTGGGGTGTCGGCGGCATCGAGGCCGAAGCGGCCATGCTGGGTCAGCCGATTTCGATGCTGATCCCGCAGGTCATCGGCTTCAAGCTGTCAGGCAAGATGCCCGAAGGCACCACGGCTACCGACCTGGTACTGACCATCACCGAAATGCTGCGCAAGAAAGGCGTGGTGGGCAAGTTTGTCGAGTTTTTCGGCGATGGCCTGAGCCACCTGCCGCTGGCCGACCGAGCCACCATCGGCAACATGTCACCCGAATTCGGATCAACCTGCGCGATCTTCCCGATCGATGCCGAAACGATCCGCTACCTGGAGCTGTCGGGCCGCGACACCGCGCGCCGCGAACTGGTCGAGGCCTATGCCCGCGCCCAGGGCCTGTGGCGCGAAGACGGCGATGCCGACCCGGTATTCACGGACGTCATCGAACTGGACATGGGTACCGTGGTGCCCAGCCTGGCCGGACCGAAGCGTCCGCAGGATCGGGTTCTCTTGAGCAATGCCAAGAACGACTTCCTGGCCGCCAGCGCCACGATGACGGCTGACCGGGACGATGCCCACGGCAAGGACGAGGCCCGCTTCAAGAGTGAGGGCGGCGGAACCGCAGTTGGCGCCGTGGAAGCCCCCGGCGTCGCCGAGGTCAACTACAAGGACCAGACCTTCCAGCTCAAGGACGGCGCCGTGGTGATCGCGGCCATCACCTCCTGCACCAACACCTCCAACCCCGCCGTGATGCTGGGCGCCGGCCTGCTGGCCCGGAACGCGCGCCTCAAGGGGCTGAACGTCAAGCCCTGGGTCAAAACCTCGCTGGCACCGGGCTCCAAGGTGGTCACCGACTATCTCGAGTCGGCCGGCCTGGTCGACGACCTGGAGGCCCTCGGCTTCTACACCGTGGGCTACGGTTGTACGACCTGCATCGGCAACTCCGGCCCGCTGCCTGAGCCCGTCGAAAACGCGATCAAGCAGCACGACCTGGTGGCCTGCTCGGTACTCTCGGGCAATCGCAACTTCGAGGGCCGCATTCACCCCGAAGTCAAGATGAACTACCTGGCCTCGCCGCCGCTGGTCGTGGCCTACGCCATTGCCGGCCGGATGGATGCCGACCTTGTCAACGACCCGCTGGGCGAAGATCCGGACGGCAACCCGGTTTACCTCAAGGACATCTGGCCCAACGCCAAGGAACTGCAGGAGTTCATCGTCGAGAACGTATCCTCGGCCATGTTCCAGAGCTCCTACGAAGACGTGTTCGAAGGTGATGCACGCTGGAAGAGCATGGACACGCCCACCGGCGAGATGTTTGCCTGGAACGACGACTCCACCTATGTCCAGAACCCGCCGTACTTCGAAGGCATGGACATGGACCTTCCGGGTATCGCCGACATCAAGGGCGCACGCGTGCTGGCCAAGCTGGCTGACTCGGTCACCACCGACCACATCTCGCCCGCCGGCAGCATCAAGCCCGACTCGCCGGCCGGTGAATACCTGCAGAAGAACGGCGTCAAGCCGGTCGACTTCAACTCTTATGGCTCGCGCCGCGGCAACCATCAAGTGATGATGCGTGGGACCTTTGCCAACGTGCGCATTCGCAACGAAATCGCGCCAGGTACGGAAGGTGGCTTCACCAAGTACCTGCCTGACGATGCCGTCATGCCGATCTATGATGCAGCCATGAAGTACCAGGCCGACAATACGCCGCTGATCGTGATTGCCGGCAAGGAATACGGCTCGGGCTCATCACGTGACTGGGCCGCCAAGGGCACCCGCCTGCTGGGCATCAAGGCTGTGATCACCGAAAGCTTCGAGCGCATCCATCGTTCAAACCTGGTGGGCATGGGCGTATTGCCGCTGAACTTCATGGAAGGCGATACGCCAGAAAGCCTGGGGCTGGACGGCACTGAGACCTTCGACATCATCGGCCTTGAAGACGGCACGGCCAAGCAAGTCGACGTAACGGCAACCCGATCCGATGGTTCCAGGGTTGAGTTCAAGGCTCGCGTCCGGCTGGATACCCCCAAGGAAGTCGAGTACTACCGCCATGGTGGCATCCTGCACTACGTGCTTCGCCAGATGGCCGGCGGCGACCCGGGAGAAGCAGCCAAGGCTGCCTGATCGGGTTTCACGCTATACGAAAACGGCCCGCCATGCGGGCCGTTTTCTTTTGGCACAGGCAGAGACCAAATGCCAGGCATTAAAAAGCCCCGGCTTTCGCCGGGGCACGCCAACATGCAGAGCGCAAGTCAGGAAGGGGAGAACCCGACGGGCGCCCACATGCCCCTCATAAACCGTTTGTTCTAAACCGGCTTACTCAAAACTGTGCTCCACGATCCATTGATCGTCATCGCTGACCTCGGCGACAAAAAATGCATCGAGCCCGGCGTCGGTCAATCGATGCAAGATCAGCATCGTTGTGTCATCGGCAACAATCAACTCAAGCACTCCCCAAAGAGCCCCGCTGGATCCGCCCATAACGCCGGAACCTGTACCGTGCACCTGAATCATTGCACCCGACCCGGTGCCATGGACCTGTACGACTGCCCCGGAGCCGGTCCCATGCACCATGACTGTCTCCTCACCAACGTCAGCGCCAATAATGACGACGTCGCTCTCATCTGCGAACAAGGAAAGGCTTGTGGCACCCGATCCGCTGTGCTGAGACTGAATGACCGGCGACCCACCCTGCCCGGCCACCTCGGTATGTTCAGAAGCCGGACCCAAATAAAGCGCGTGCCGCTGCGTCAGAACCGAACCCTGAGGCGGCAGGATAGTCCTGTCGAAAACAATGACCACCTCGTCGTTGGCAGTTGAAAAATGCAAGGCAGAAAGCCCGCCATCGCCGGCATGAGCCGAAACACTCATGCCCAGGGAAGCAAGGGAGATCAGGCAGGAAAAAAGCAGGCTTTTTCCGATCGTTTTGATGATGTCAACTTGCGTATTCATTGCCCCACCTTTACTTATCCATGAACCTCTGCCAAAAACCTCTGATTCACCGTCGAAACCGCCCGATCAGGAAGCCAGGGCTCCGGTTTGGTCGCTACTTTCCCAGTAGTACCATCCGGCCCCGACACCCACCGTTTCGGTAGAAACGGCACCGATTTCCTCAGCCTCAAGGAATGCCTCGATATCGGCAATATTGGCCAACAACAATTCGCGCAGACCCGACCGGACGACAGCCAGCCGTTTTTTCGGGATTTGAAAGGTCCACCGATCCTGTTGAAGCCATCGCGGCAAGTTTGTGTTTTGTGCGCGCATATTGTTTTCGATCGCGCGCCCCAGGCTCTGGAATGAAACGCCAGCCGCAGTCATGACCCGCTTTTCGTTCGCTGCCGTGATACGAAAATCGTTGTCAATGAGACGAACATGTGTCCCGGTTTCGTTCAAAGCGATATTGCGGCTCTCCAGCAGGCGGTCCAGAGCCGTCTGGGCCGTCACTGCACGCCCGGCCGCCCGGCTGACCAAACGCTGGAATGTCCCCTGCGGACCATGAACCAACAGCTCACGAGGCTCCCGAGTCTCCGGATCCGTAAAATCCTCGTCGCTCTGCCAGAGATCAAGTATGGCGGCCTCAGAGCAGAGGTCGGCTGCCGAATAGTTCTTTTCGTTCGCTTCCTCGTACTGCTGAATGGCTCGACCATCCATGCCGCAAAGCAGCGCCAACGCCGATCGGGTCACCCTTCCGTCAGGGTTTTGCGCTTCCAGATGGGCACGAGCTTCGGCCACGTAGATTGCCCTGATCAAAACCACCAGTGCATTACACGAGATACGACCGACGGCCAGCCGTACAACCGGCCTGATCATCTTGCTGACCGCTTCGATGAGCCAGCTGACATCTTCTTCTGGGTGTGTTTGCTTGGCCTGCATAGTCACGAATCAAACCCCCGCAAATTCAGGTGTGTGAAAAAGAAAGCCCTGGGCGAACCCGACGCCGACATTTCTCAGCAACCGGGCTTCGTCGACATGCTCGACACCTTCGGCAACAATCGGGGCACCAATACCACCGCCCAACACCAGAATGCTGTTCACTACCGCCTGCCGTTTACTGCACTGATCAAATCGTCGAACCAGACTGGTGTCGATCTTGATGAGATCAATAACCCCCGCGGCACAGAGATCAAAACCGGCATAGCCTGAACCAAAATCATCGAGCGCCACCAGGACTCCCTGTTGCCGAATGACCGCCAGCTTGCCCTCAAGAAGACCACGGTCCTCGCAGTCGGCGAACTCGATCAACTCCAGGCACAAGGAGTGACCCTTGCCATCCAGTTGAGACCAGAGCCGAATGACCGCATGGACAAATCGCTCTTCGAGCAAGGATTGAGGATGAACATTGACACTGAGACGAGTCGGGCCGGGCCGATCAGCCAACCAGGCGATGGCTCGTTCAAGGATCAGGCTGTCAACCTCGCTGGGCGACCAATGTTGGTACATCGCCCTGATAAAAGCAGAAGGCGACCGAATGTCGGCTGACTGCCCCGGCCGAATCAACAATTCGAACCAGTCAAGGCAACCGCCGAACCCCGACGCTTCAGGTGCATCAAGGGAGCAAATTCGGTGCAGGGCAAACATGCATTGCTGGAGCCTGCTGTGCAAAGTGCTCAATCGATGCGGAACCGCCAGCATTTTCGTCCTTTCCTGTCATTTGACATTATTGGCAAACGACAATACAGGCAAGAGCATCAATATGCAAGCATTTTTTCATCTTCCGTTTCCACTTGAGGCTGACACCAGAACGAATGCACGCAGTCTCCTAGTCAGCCGACAAATACACAGGCAACTCGTGATTCCGCTGATGGTGGAATATCAGTTGTGTTTCGATATGGGCAACCTCTGGCCGTTCCGTGAATGCGGACAAGGCCAACTCCCGCAGATGAGCAGCATCGCGCACCGCAACGTGAACCAGGTAATCATTCGCGCCGGCGACATGGAACATCGTCACCACCTCTGTCAGGGTGCTCAGGTGAGTCTGAAAGGCCTCCACTTCACTGCGAGCATGTCGAGCCAGACGAACCGCCACCATCGCCTGCAAACCAATCCCAAGGGCATCGGGATCAAGGTCTGCGTGGTAGCCCGTCAAGACCCTGGCCAACCGCAAGCGTCTCACCCGTTCCAGGCATGTCGAGGGCGCCAGGCCGACCAGCTCTGAAAGCATCTTGTTCGGAATCCGTGCATTCTTCCGTAGTTCACGAATTATCTGAATATCCGTCGAATCCAATTTCATGAAGTGAACCCTTGAAAAATTTAATTCGTTAATAGCCTATCAATCATAACAATGTTCTAGATTGAGAAAAATTCCCGCATAAAAGACTATCAATGAAGACTTTCAAGCACACGGCCGGCGTCCACGGCGGCCGCCAGGACCTTCGACAACTGGGCGTGCACGCACTGCCGGTTGATCTTTCCACCACCTACCCCCTGAGCAATGTCGAAGACGGCATGGCCGGGCTGGACGCTTTGGTCGAAGGCCAGGCACGTGCTGACAACCCGGTCTATGCGCGACTCTTCAACCCCACGGTGGACCGATGGGAACTGGCGCTGGCCCAGGCGGAAAACGCCGAAGCAGCCGTCGCTTTCAGCTCTGGCATGGCCGCTCTGACTGCCTGCGTTCTAGCCCTTCAGGACCGCGGACGGCACATCGTGGCTGTCCGCCCGGTATACGGCACCAGCGATCACTTGCTGGCTTCCGGCCTGCTTGGTAACGAGATCAGCTGGGTCAACGTCGACGAAATTGCCGCCGCCATCCGCACAGATACCGCACTGGTCATGATCGAGACCCCCGCCAACCCGACCCTTCAACTGGTTGACATCGAAGCAGTGGTTGCGCAGGCTGGCGATGTGCCGGTGCTGGTTGACTCGACCTTTGCCACGCCGGTGCTGCAGAACCCCCTGAACCATGGAGCCAGCCTGGTGCTCCATTCCGCCACGAAGTTTCTCGGTGGTCACGGTGACGTCATCGCCGGAGCCATTGCCTGCTCAGAGCAATGGGCGGCAAAGCTTCGGCAGGTCCGCGTGGCAACAGGCGCTCTACTCCACCCCTGGGCGGCCTACCTTCTGCATCGCTCCATGCCCACCCTGAAACTGCGGGTGGAACGAGCGCAATCGGTGGCCGGCGAATTGGCCCTCAAATTGGCCGCCGACGCACGCGTCACGCGAGTGCACTACCCGGGACTGGATGGACAGGACACCCAGCGGCTGATCGGTCGCCAAATGTCCGGGCCGGGGAGCGTGCTGAGTTTCGAAGTGAACGGCGACCATCGAACGGCTGCAGCTGTGGTGAATGCCGTGAACCTGATCACGCCAGCCGTCAGTCTGGGCTCGGTCGACACCCTTATCCAGCACCCGGCCGCCCTCACTCACCGGGTAATGGACGCCAACGACCGCGAAAACTGCGGAATCCGTCCGAATCTTTTGCGACTCTCGGCAGGCCTGGAGGAGAGTCATGATTTGTGGAAAGACCTTGACCAGGCCCTGGAAAGTGCTTTTGAATCAAGCGAATCACAGGCAGCGTAAATGGCAGCGAGCCCGCGATCTGGCATACTGTTTTCTGATCCAGTTTTCGGTAAATGAAGATGATCGCTAGAATTCCCTTGACCCCACTGTTGGCCATGGTCCTGTTGGCGCTGGCCACTGCTGCGGCACAAGCCGAAGTCGACACCCGACAGTTCTTTGAAAATGCGCGAATTGCGAACCTGCAGATCTCGCCGGATGGCGAACATGCTGCCTTCACGTTCGAAGAGGGTACCGAGCGGCGTCTTGGCATCCTGAACATTGACCGGATGGAGTTCACCACCAGTTTCGGCTTTGGTAATAACCAGCACGTGTTCCAGTTCTGGTGGGCCAGCGACAGTCGGGTCGTCATGAACGTGGGTACCGTCACCGGGAATCTGGACAACACCGGACGTCCGACCAACCTGTACGCCGCCAATGTCGATGGCTCGAGGCGTGAACAGATCTTCGAGATGAGCATGTCCGGCTACCAGGTCTTGCATCCACTGCCGGACGACCCCGACCACATCCTGATCGCCCGTTACCACATGGCAGACGAAGGCCGTCCAAATGCTCATCTGCTGAACATTTATCGCGGCACGACCAACTTCCTCGCGGACCAACCGAATAGCCGCAACCTGGTCGGACTGGGTGCAGACAACGCCGGGGAATTGCGGGTGGGCGTGGAAATGATTACCGGCGACTCTTTCGACGACACCGAGTTGAACGTGTTCATCAAGGATCGCGATGAATGGCGGCGTTTCGAGCTCGACGCTGAACGGCCCAACCCGAACATTCAGCCGATCGGATTTTCTGCGGACAACCGGCGAATCTATTTCCTGTCAAACCACGACATGGCCAGCAACGATCGCCTGGGCGCCTTCCGCTATGACATGGACACCGACAAGGTGGAATTGTTGTACCGCGACGATGAGGTGGACATTGCCGGTGGTCTGTTTGGACACGATGGCGAAGTGCTGGGTGTCACCACCCGGTTTGGACCTCGTCGGTACGTCTTTTTTGAAGACAAAGCTACCGAAAATGCCGATGCCGTTCTGATACAGCGACTGGCCCTGAGCTTCCCGGGCCAGGATGTTGCGCTCACCTCCTTTACCCGAGATGGGAAGCGCGCCATTCTGAGCGTCAGTAGCGATCGCAATCCTGGCGAGTACTACCGGTTCAACCTCGAGACCATGCAGGCCGAGTTCCTGGGCAACCGCATGCCAGAACTGGACACCGAGTTGCTGGTCCGCATGCAGCCCGTCCGGATTGAAGCCAGGGACGGTTTGATTCTGCACGCAATGTTGACCCTGCCCCGCGATGCCGACGGCCCCGTGCCGATGATTGTCAATGTACACGGCGGCCCATTTGGCATCACTGACCATTGGGGCTACAACCCGGAAGCCCAGTTCTTCGCGCAGCATGGTTACGCCACATTGCAGGTGAACTTTCGCGGTTCCGGCAACCGGGGCACAGACTTCCAGAACGCCGGACGGCGTGAGTGGGGCCGTGCCATGCAAGACGATGTCACCGATGCCACCCGTTGGGCCATCGAGCAGGGACACGCCATTGAGGACCGTATCTGTATCTACGGCGGCAGCTACGGCGGCTATGCATCGCTGATGGGCGTTGTCCGCGAACCGGAGCTGTACCAGTGCGCCGTCGGGTATGTCGGCGTGTTTGATCTCCCATGGTTCCGTTCCGGCGACGGCAACGATTGGTCACGCCAGCGCGATCGTCGCACCCGCCAGGATCGAGAGCGCTGGATGAACGCCTGGGTCGGCAGCGACATGGATGCCCTGGAAGAAGTGTCTCCGGTTCACCATGTCGACAAGATCCAGGCCGAGCTTTTCATCGTTCACGGCGGTGCCGACGTCAGGGTTGTTGTTGGCCACGCCGAGCGGCTGCGCGACGCGCTCAACCGGGTCGGCAAAGACCACGAGTGGCTTCTCAAACCCGACGAGGGTCACGGCTTTTTTGATGTCGACAACCGGGTCGTGCTATACGAGCGCATGCTGGACTTTTTTGACCGTACCATCGGTGTCCGGAGCGGCGACGCAACGGCTACCAATCCGTAAAACGACAAAACTCGCGGGTCAGTCACCGCCGCACTGAACCGGCCCCGTGGATCCAGGCGTCGTCTGGATCCACGGTCCACTAACCCGGCAATAAAAAGGACAAACCATGAGCCGCTGCATCAAGGTTCCGCACACGCTGGTTCTGATGTTCGGGATGATGGTGTTGGCGCTGTTGCTGACTTGGCTGTTGCCCGCCGGCCAGTTCGAAACCATCGAAGACAATGGCCGCGAGCTGGTTGTCGCCGAAACCTACAGCGTAATCGAAGACGCACCACGGCTTAATCCAACGGCCCTGCTCACCGTGGTTCCGCGGGCCCTGGCCGACGCTCAGGGGATCATCTTTTTCGTCCTTCTGGTGGGTGGTGCGATCGCGGTGTTGCGCCAGACCGGCGCCATTGATGCCCTGCTGGCGGTACTCATACAGCGTTTCGGGAAAACTCCTTCCCTGCTCATCGCCGGAGGACTACTGGCCTTCGGGATCGCCTCGGCCACGCTGGGGATGGCCGAGGAGTACATCCCCTTCGCCGCCATCCTGATCGCCCTGTGCGTGGCGCTTCGAATGGATACCGTCACGGCCATCGGCATCATGGTGGTGGGCTATGGCGTCGGCTACGGTGTCGCCATCATCAACCCATTCACCCTGCACGTGGCGCAGGACGTGGCGGGACTACCCCTGAGTTCAGGTTGGGAGTACCGCCTGGCCCTGTTCCTGCCGTTCATGGCCATCGGCTTTCATCACGTCTGGTCGTATGCCCGGCGCGTCCAGGCCGACCCCGCCAACAGCCTGGTAGCCGGAATCCAGTCCGCCCAACCGCCGCCACCGGCCGAGCAGCCACCGCTGACCCGACGCCGCGTCATGGTGTTGCTGGCGACGCTCGCCGCACTATTCCTCCTGGTCATCGGCATCAGCCGGTTTGGCTGGTATCTGGTCGAGCTGGGCGCGATCTTTCTCGGCCTTGCCATTGTGGTTGGCCTGCTCGGCGGGCTCAAGCTTGACACTATCGCCAGCAGCTTTACAAAGGGTGCGGCCGAACTGGCCGGCACGGCCATTCTGATCGGTTTTGCCCGATCAATCGCGCTGCTGCTGGAAGACGGACTGGTTCTTCATACCATCGTTCATGCTCTGGCCACCCCGCTCTCTCTGGTGCCGGCCTGGCTATCAGCCGTCGGCATGCTGCTGATTCAAAGCGTACTGAACTTCTTCGTGCCCTCGGGCAGCGGCCAGGCGTTTGTGACCATGCCCCTGATGGCGCCCATTGGCGACCTGGTTGGGGTTAGCCGGCAAGTCTCCGTGCTGGCCTTCCAATTTGGCGACGGCTTCATGAACATGATCGTGCCGACCAATCCGGTCCTGATGGGCATCATCGGCCTGGCCGGCATACCCTACGACCGCTGGTTCCGCTTCATCTTCCCGCTGATTCTGAAATTGATGCTGGCCGGATCAATCGCCCTGATGATCGCCGTGTGGATGGGGTATTCGTGAGGGGCGGTAAAAGGTGAGAAGTGAAAGGTAAAGGGTGAGAGGTGGACCCTTTCACCCTTTACCTTTTACCTTTGACGAGTCTAGACAAAGCCGGAACGGCTTAGTCGACATACATCGAGCTGACAGATTCGCCTTCGGACATGCGGCGTATGGTTTCGGCCAGCATCTGGGCCACGGAAAGCTGGCGGATGCGGCCGAGATCCTTGGCTTCCTGGCTTAGCGGGATGGTGTCGGTAACCACAATCTCGTCAAGACGGGAATTCCGAATGTTTTCCATGGCTTTCCCGGAAAGCACCGGGTGTACACAGTAGGCCACCACCCGGCGCGCGCCCTTGTCCTTCAGCGCGCCAGCCGCAGCGCACAATGTGCCTGCGGTATCGATCATGTCGTCAACCAGCACACACACTTTGCCCTCGACATCACCAATCAGGTTCATGACGGTTGACTCGTTGGCGCGCGGCCGGCGCTTGTCAATGATGGCCAGATCGGCATCCAGTCGCTTGGCGATGGCACGCGCGCGAACCACACCCCCAACGTCGGGAGACACCACGATGAACTCATCGCTGGTGTAATGCTTCCAGATATCAGCCAACGTCAGCGGCGATGCGTAGACATTGTCGACCGGCACGTCGAAGAACCCCTGGATCTGGTCGGCATGAAGGTCCACCGTCACGACCCGATCGGTTCCGACTGCACTGATCATTCGCGCAGCCACCTTTGCCGTAATCGGTACGCGCGAAGACCGCGGCCGACGATCCTGGCGCGCGTAACCAAAGTAGGGAATGATCGCGGTAACGCGGCCCGCCGACGCCCGCTTGAGCGCATCGACCATGACCAGCAATTCCATGAAATTTTCTGCAGCCGGACAGCAAGTCGGTTGAACCAGGTAAACGTCGCGACCGCGAACGTTTTCCATGATTTCAACGGCCACCTCCCCGTCACTGAAAGTGCCGACATTGGCACGCCCCATTGGCACACCGAGGCATTCGGCGATCGAGCGGGCCAGGGCCGGGTTGGCGGTTCCGGAGAAAACCATCAGCGAGGGATGTGGCACGGGCATTCCTGACTGGTTGGGATAAGAGAGAAATGGCAGGGACGGCAGGACTCGAACCTGCGAATGCGGGGATCAAAACCCCGTGCCTTAACCAACTTGGCGACGTCCCTGCAGATTGCCGAAAGCCAGCTGAACCATTCGGCCCTGCTGGCTGACCCGACGGGGACGCATTATAACGAATTTGTTTCCGAATGCGACTCTAATTGCCAATTTCTCAATGCAATTCGAACCCGGTAAGGCGTACTGTCAGCTTGAAGCCGACTGGGCATGAGGGCATCAGCCTCCATGGCGAAGCGTTGAAAAGCCAGACGCCAGGGCGGATTGGCGGCTTCGGCCAAGGTGCCATCATCGGCAAACCTCAGGCTGGCGAAGTCTGCCTCCGGCGGCACGAGGCCGCGAATCCACCAGGCCAGGTCAGCCACAGGCACCGGCCAGCCAATGGCCTGGCTGGTCAGATCATCAGGGTGGTTTCCAACCAGTTCACCGACATCGCTGCCCACCAGGTGGGCAAAACCTGGCTCGAAACGCAAACGCCACTGACTGCCTCCCATCACGGTACGAAGACGAACGTCGTGTCGGTCGCCATCCGCCTGCCAATCGAACGCCAACTGGCCGCCGCGCTCGCCATCGGAAAGCGACAACCGACCGCTGACCGACCAAACGGGATGATTGTTGAAAAGCGCTTCTCGATCACTCAGCCAGGCGCCCTCCGGTCGCTGTTCCCGGACGGCACAGGCCGAGAGGCTGCAAAGCAGAGCAACAAGCAACAGCAGTTTGACCGACCCGGCGACTGTTTCGCGGCCAGGTGACAAACCGGTCGTGGTGCAAGCCGACGCAATCATGGCCGGATTCCCAGGCGCGCCAGTGTGTCGTTCAGGTAACGATCATCCGGGAAAGACTGAAGCGCAGCGCGAAAAACGGCGACGGCTTCGTCCTCTCGCCCCAGCGACAAAAGCACTTCACCCAGGTGGGCGGCAATCTCCGGGTTGTTTTCACCCATCAGCGCCTGCTCCAGATAGGGAAGCGCTCTTTCCGGCTGGCCAAGGCGGAAATAGACCCAACCCATGGAATCCTGAATCGCGGGTGAGTCGGGTTCGAGCTCCAGGGCCCGGCGAATCAAGCGATAAGCCTCCTGATGACGGTTGGTCCGGTCCGTCAAGGTGTAGCCCAGGGCGTTCAGAGCCATCGCATTGTCTTCATCTATCTGCAGAATCCGCCGGAAATCCTGCTCGGCCAGTTCCAGGTCGTCCATCGCCACCGCCGCAATGGCCCGCGTGTACAGCAAGGCCACGCTGGACGATCGGTCGCGCAGTGCCCGCGTCAGTAATTGGACCGCCTCATCCGCACGGTCAAGCTCGCGCAGAAGATCAGCTTCCACCAGGTAAGCCTGCTCACCGAGCCGGCCCCGATCAGCCTCACGAACACCTTCAAGCAAGGAAATTGCCTGCCCTACTTCACGACGCTGGACTTTAATGACTGCCCGACGCAGCATCGCTCGGGTCGCGTAAGTGTCATCGTCTACCCGCTGATACCAGTCGAGCGCCTGGTCATCCTTCTCAAGCAACTCGGCCAGAAAACCGGTCAGAAACGCATGTCGCGCCGGCTCCGGCGGCGCCTCGACTCCCGCCAGTTTCCGCCAGGTCTCGCCGGCGCCGTCAATATCGTCCGCCTGGAACTGGTAGGTTCCAAGCGCATACAGCAACTCGGTGTCAGGCGGGCGGCCTGCAAGCACAGAAATGGCCTCATCCAGCCGGTCCAACTGACGAAGCACTTCCGCTTGCGACATGGCCAGGCCGGAATCCTCGGGATCAACCATCGCGGCCTGTTCATAAAGCGCCAGCGCGGCTTCGGCGTCTTCGGCGGCCACGGCCAGCTGAGCAGCCCAGACAAGTCGGTCAACACTGCTATCTCTTGATGCCGCCAGGGTGGCCAATTCCAGCGCCAACTCAACATCGCCTTGCTGCCAGGCCAGGAAACTGCGACTTTCCAATACTTCCAGCGCTTCGTCTTCGAGATCAAGGATTTGAACCATCGAGGCCAGCGTCTGATTGGCATCATCCGGACTGTCAACGGCCGCCAACAGTGCCGCGACATCGCGCCACGCCTCGGCCGGATCATCAGCAGCTTCAATCCATTGGGCAAGGTCAGCGCTGGCTTCCTCAAGCGCGCCAAGGTTGATCCGCGCCAGCGCAACGAACTGAACCGCGGCCTGTTCTTCGGGGTCAATCTCCTGCCACAGCAACGCGGCTTCCACCAGCGCCAGCCATTGCTCGCTGCGCATGGCCATCCCCACCGCCTGGCGGGCCATCTGCGGGTCACCGGACAGTCGAGCAGCGTCGATCAAATGGCTTAGCGCTTCTTCGAATTCACCCACTGCGATCAGCCGCTCGGCGGCCAATACGTGGAACAGCAGATCGGCGTCCAGCGCCTCGTCACCGGGCGCGACCGTCTCGGCAGCTTGCGTGTCGCCAATCTCGTTGACGGCATCGCTCGACGCGCCAGGCCCGTTTACGCTGGCGCAACCGACCAGGGCCAGAAGGCCAAGGGATAACAGCACGGGCTTGCAGTAACCACCGGCAGAGACGAAAATGGGGAGTTTGTCTGATAAATTGTCTTGCATGTCGCTTTTTGCCTTGGGAATCAGCCACCAGACGGCGCCGATCAGCATTCGGGAGCGTCTGGCGTTTGCGGCGAACGCACTGCCTGAGGCCACTCGATCACTTT
Source organism: Gammaproteobacteria bacterium (assembly GCA_003567685.1). Classification (GTDB taxonomy): domain Bacteria; phylum Pseudomonadota; class Gammaproteobacteria; order Xanthomonadales; family Wenzhouxiangellaceae; genus Wenzhouxiangella. The sequence goes on along the minus strand of PWYW01000046.1, from coordinate 1,645 downwards.
CCTGCCTTCCGGATGTCGACGGCTGCGCGATCCTGAGCACCTGCAACCGAACCGAGCTTTATCTATCGGGCTCACAGACTATCACGCGGGCCGCCACTGAATGGTTGCACGACTGGCACCGGTTACCACCGGGGCAGTTCCGCGAACATCTCTACCAGCTGGAACAGTCCGCCTGCATGTTCCATTTGATCAAGGTAATTTCGGGTGCAGACTCGATGATCATCGGCGAGCCGCAGGTTGCCGGGCAGGTCAAGCAGGCCTGGCAGGCAGCGCATGAATTACAAACACTTGACAGTCGCCTTGACCGAATGTTTCAACACGCCTTCTCCGGCGCAAAGCGGGTGCGTTCGCAGACCGGAATTGGAAGAGACCCGGTCACCCTGCCCTTCGCCTCCCTACGGCTCGCCCGCCAGCTATTCGGCTCGCTGGAAAGCCTGAATGCCCTGCTGATCGGGGCAGGTGAAATGATTGAGGACTGCGCCTTGCATTTTCGCGATGCCGGGCTCAGGCATTTGAGAATTGCCAACCGCAATCCCGAGCGAGCCCTCGAGCTCGCCAAGCAGGTGGGCGGCACCGGTCATGCCCTGACTGAACTGGATGATCTGCTGCCGGACAGCGACCTCGTCATCGCCTGCACCGCCAGCCCCACAGCGATCGTCTCGGCGGAGCACTTGCGCCGGGCACTCAAGCAACGACGACACAAGCCGATTTTCGCGCTCGACCTGTCAGTGCCCAGAAATATCGAAGCAGAGGTCAGTGCCCTGGACGATGTCTTTCTGTACACCATTGATGATCTGCACGGCATCATTGAGAGCAACCAGCAAAAACGCCAGGAGGCGATGCAGCAGGCCATGGACCTGATTGAATCGGAAGTGCTGGCCTTCGAGCGCTGGTTGCGCCTGCAGGAAACCAGCACGACGCTTAAGAACCTTCGCCGACGCGCCCAACTTGAGCGCGACCATTTGCTCGCCGAGGCCCAGGCCCAGCTGGCCTCCGGGAGAAGTCCGGAGGATGTCATGAAACGCCTGAGCCACCGCCTGGTCAATCGACTCCTGCACGGTCCCAGCATCCGCCTGCGGCAGGCGGCCGAAAGTTCGGACGAAACCTTGCTGGAGGCTGCTCGTTACTATTTTCTGGAGGATGATTGATGGACAGCGGCCTTCGCCAGCGTCTGGAGGAAGCCAGCGAGCGTTTCGAGGAACTCGAGCGATTACTCTCCGACCCGGACATCATCAGCCAGCGCCAGCAGTTTCAGCAATATTCCCGGGAATACGGCGAACTGGAACCGGTCATTCGGGCCTGGCAGGATTGCCAACAATGCCAGAGCCGGCTGGACGATAGCCAGGCATTGATGGCGGAAAAAGACCCTGAGATGCGGGCCATGGCACAGGAAGAGCAGCGCGATGCCAGCGCCCGACTCGAAGAATTGCAGCAACAGCTCCAGACCTTGCTGTTGCCTCGCGACCCCAACGACGAGCGCAACATCTTCCTGGAAGTCCGGGCCGGCACGGGTGGCCAGGAAGCTGGCATTTTTGCCGGCGATTTGTTTCGCATGTACAGCCGCTATGCTGAACGTCGCGGTTGGAGCATCGAGATTCTGTCAGCACAAGACGGCGAAGCCGGCGGTTACCGGGAACTGATCGCC
>PWYW01000059.1 GCA_003567685.1 Gammaproteobacteria bacterium | reverse complement strand
CTCACCGGCACAATCACCTTCCACAAGGTCTCGGCCTTGGTTGCCCCAAGCGCCAGCGAGCCTTCGCGCATGGCCTTCGGAATTCGGGTCAAGCCCTCTTCGGTGGAAACAATCACCACCGGCAAGGTCAGCAGCGCCAGCGTCAGCGAGGCCCAGATCAGCCCGGGCGAGCCAAAGGTGGGTGCCGGCAATACTTCCGGGAAGAACAGCCGGTCGATATTGCCGCCCAGGAAGTAGACGAAAAAGCCCAGACCGAACACGCCAAAGACAATCGACGGCACCCCGGCCAGGTTGTTGACCGAAATTCTAACAATGCGGGTAATCGGTCCCTGCCTGGCGTATTCACGCAGGTAGATCGCTGCCAGCACGCCGAAGGGGGCGACCACAATCGACATGATCAACACCATCAGCACGGTGCCGAAGATGGCCGGAAAAATGCCGCCTTCGGTATTCGCCTCGCGCGGGTAACCGCTGAGGAAGTTCCAGAAGCGAGCCCCATACTCCTTCAGCTTGGCCGGGATCGACATCGTATTCGCACGGGTGGCGCGGACCACGTCGGCCAGATTGATGGTCACTTCCCGACCGTCGGCCGTACGGGCCACCAGCGAATCACGACGAGCCTGCGCGCGCAGGGCCAGCAACTCGTCGAACAGCACGCGGTATTCCTGGTTCAGGCGCTCGACCTCGGCCTGGCTCTGGGCAATCAACTCGGCCCGTTCGGCGTCGCTCAGGCTGGTGTTCAGTTCGGCGCGACGCTGGCTGAGGCGCTCCCGTTCGATGTCCCGGTTGATGGCGCCAATCTCGAATCGCTCCATGCGAACGGTGTCGGCCACCAGTCGGGTGGATCGTCGCAGTCGCTCAGCCAGCTCGGCAAACGCCGCCTCGCCTTCGGCAACCCGTTGGTCGCCTTCATTGACCGCCACCAGGTAGCCAAAGAAATTGCCCCACTCCTGGCGTTCGAGCACGATGGCGTCCGCCGGCTCGCGGAAATCCTCCAGGAAATCGCCGATGAACCATTCGAAATCCCGCCCGGTGAGGTCACGATTGCCGAGATGGAACAGGTAGCGATTGACCAGTTCCTGGCCCTCGGGCACGGTAAAGCCGGCCTCGCGCACCGCTTGTGCCGTGACCGTTTCCGACTGACGAATGACACCCAGAATGTCGCGTCGCTCATCGCCGACCACCACGGTGGTCTCCACTATCGGCGGCTGCCAGAAATGACCCAGGCCGCGCACACCAATCAGCAACAGCAAACCCACCACCATGATCACACTGATACTGACCGCGCCACCGATCAGCCAGATCCACGGATCACCGGATTGGAACCATTTTTTCATTGCTCGCCTCCGGCTCGCAGGTGAAAGGTAAGAGGTGAAAGGTGAAAGGACCGAGGCGTCTTGCTCCTTTTACCTTTTACTTTTCCACCTTTTACCGATGGAAAAGCGAGAGCCGACTCAATCCACTCGGCGTCCAGTACTCGTCTCACTTTGCTAGCGCTCCCGTCCATCACAGCGACGAATACTTCGTCCGCAGTCGCTGACGGACGACTTCGGCGATGGTATTCAAAATAAAGGTAAAGCCGAACAGCACCAGTGCTGCCAGGAACAGCAGGCGGTAGTGCGTGGCACCCACGGCAGCTTCCGGCATTTCCACGGCAATATTGGCCGAGAGGGTCCGCATGCCTTCAAAGATGTTGAAGTTGACGACCGGCGAGTTGCCGGTGGCCATCAGCACGATCATGGTTTCGCCCACGGCCCGGCCAAAGCCGATCATCACGGCCGAGAAGATGCCCGGGCTGGCGGTGAGAATCACCACGCCGATGACGGTTTGCCAGGGCGTGGCGCCCAGTGCCAGCGAGCCCTGGGTCAAGTGCTTGGGCACGTTGAACACCGCGTCCTCGGCAATCGAGAAAATGGTTGGAATCACGGCAAAGCCCATGGCAATACCAACGACCAGGGCGTTGCGCTGGTCATAGGTAATTCCCACATCGGTGAACCACTGGCGCATCGAGCCGTTGAAAAACCAGACTTCGATCAGCGGGCTCATGGTGACGCACAGCCAGCCGGTGAACAGAATCACCGGGATCAGGATGGCCGCTTCCCAGCCGGCTGGAATTCGCTGACGGACAGAAGCCGGCAGCCTTGACCAGCCGAACGCAGTACCCAGCATGAACAGCGGCAGCAGAATCACGATCGAAAAGACCGCCGGCAGATGGCTTTCAATGAACGGTGCCAGCCACAGACCGGCCAGAAAACCCAGGATGACCGTCGGCAGCGCTTCCATCACTTCGATGGTGGGCTTGACCATGCCGCGCATCTTCGGGCTCATGAAGTAAGCCGTGTAGATCGCACCAAAAATGGCCAGCGGCATGGCAAAGAGCATGGCGTAGAACGCGGCCTTGAGTGTGCCCACCGACAGCGGCACCAGCGAGAACTTCGGCTCGAATTCGTCTGTCGCCGACGACGATTGCCAGACAAATTCCGGTTGCGAGCGGCCCTCGTACCAAACCCGGTTCCATAAGGCGCTGAATGACGATTCCGGGTGGCGATTCCAAAGCTCGGCAGTGTGCAGCTCGCCCGTGCCATCGGCCCAGATCAGGCCGTTGTTACGCGGGGCCAGCGAAGCCTCGGTAATGGCGCGCTCAGAGACCTGTTTCATCAGCAAGGTGCTGGCCGATGTGCCGTAATGAATGCCCAGTGAGCCGCTCGCATCGCCCACCAGGAAGCCCTTGCGCGAATACTCCGGATAAATCGTCGTGATCGCTCCCGGATGTTGACGGAAATCGCGAATGCGGGTGATCCGATTGACGTTATCGGCATCACGCACCAGGAAATACTGGGCCACCGTGCCGTCGGAACCGCCAACGATAATCGAGACGGTGCCGAGCAAAAACTCCATGGCCGTGACTTGCGCGCCGTTTCCGGCCAGCACGCGCGCGCTGTCCATCAAGCGGGCCTGGGCCGGCGTGGAAATATCGTAGTAGTGCAAATTGCCCTCGGCATCGCCCACCAGCAGGTTGCGCATGGTGATGTCGATCAGCAATCGCGTGGGCTGAGCAGGCGGGCGTGGCAGCTCGTAGCTGGTGCGGGTGAATTCGGTCTCACCGGTCAGGAAAGACCGGCGCGATGTATAACGGGTCAGTAATAGCCGGCCGTCGGAAGTAGCGGCCGCAATGCCGATACCGGTTGCGCCGCGCTGCACCGCAATCGTCTCCAGCGAAGCACCTTCCGGGTCGACGGTGACCACCAGATCGGCCAACGGAAAGTCGAGGCGCGGCTCAACCAGCCTGACATCATCGGGGAAGGTCACATCAAAAGCTTGCTCGACTACGGCGGCCCGTCCATCATCCAGGCCGAAAGCCAGCAAGCCGGTTCGGGGCTCTGCGGCGGAAAAGCTGACAAAGTTCGCGCCATCGAAATCCAGTTGCCGCCGACCCAGCGTTTCACCGGACTCAGGGCGGAAATGAATCACCGATCCGTCGTCGGCGAAGCGGGTGCCCACCTCGCGGTGGCGGTCCAGCGACAGCCGAACCGTGGAACCGGTCTGGTTGTCGAGGGAAAAGGTTTGGGGCTCATCAATGCTGGCATTGCGCAGCAGGGGAACCACCTCGATGAACAGGAAAACAAAAATCAGGGCCAGGGAAATCACGACGCCAAAACCGGCTGCCGTAACCAGGCTGCGAGTACCCAGGTCCTTCAAATGCCGCCGACGGCGAAGCGCCTTGCGCTGGGCGCCTTGCGGCAGCAGTTCACGAGCGGAGGTAATGCTTCCGGTTGACATCGATCAGGCCCTTTGGAGTGGCAATTGCGTCTGATGGCGCGGAGTTTATGACGAAGATATGTCAGATCAATGACAGGCCCGGTCAGACAAAACCCGCCCCGGTGGGGCGGGCTTGTCAGGGAGAGTCTGCCTGTCGGCAGTGATCAGTCTTCGATGCCCAGTTCAGCGCGGAAGCGAGCAGCAACCGAGGCCGGCAGCGGGATGTAGCCGTCGCGAACCACGACTTCCTGACCCTGACGGGACAGCACCAGGCGCATGAACTCACGCTCCAGCGGGTTCAGCTCACGGTTCGGATGCTTGTTGACCGCTACGTACAGGAAGCGGGCCAGCGGGTAAGAGCCGTCGGCGGCACTTTCGCCAGACGGTGCAACCGGCGGGTTACCAACCGGAATGGCACGGACACCCGACGTGGCGTAACCGATGCCGGAGTAGCCAATACCGTTGATGGACTCGGCGACACCCTGAACCACCGAGGAAGAACCCGGCTGCTCGTTGATGGAGTCCTTGAAGTCACCATCGCACATGGCGTGCTGGCGGAAGTAGCCGTAGGTACCCGACACGGCATTACGCGAATACAGGGTGATGTCGCGGTTGGCCCAGGCGCCTTCCAGACCAACCTGGCCCCAGCGCGTGATGTCTTCCGGGTGACCGCAACGACGGGTAGCCGAGAAAATGGCATCCACCTGCTCGATGGTCAGGCCTTCAATCGGGTTGTCGCGGTTGACGAACACGGCGATGGTGTCGATACCCACACCCAGAACGGTCATCGGATAGCCGTGGCGCTCTTCAAAGGCCTGCTGCTCGCTCTCACGCGGCATGCGGCTCATCGGGCCGAAATTGGCAGTACCTTCGGTCATGGCCGGCGGCGCGGTCGAGGTGCCGGCGCCCTGGATCTGGATGTTGACGTTCGGGTAAAAGCCCTGGAACTCTTCAGCCCACAAGGTCATCAGGTTGTTCAGGGTGTCGGAACCAATCGAGGACAGGTTGCCCGAGATGCCCGAAACCGGGGTGTATTCCGGCAGGTCCGGGTCGACTT
>PWYW01000044.1 GCA_003567685.1 Gammaproteobacteria bacterium | reverse complement strand
GTTCTTCGCACAGCCTCACAATGTGGCGCACGATCAAGTGACGCTGCTTGTCGCTGTCAATGTCGCGAATCAGGCCCATGTCCAGCTTGACCAGGTCGGGCACGAAGTCTGCCATCAGGTTCAGGCCGGCGTAGCCATCGCCAAAATCATCGATTGCCGTTTTGAAGCCCCGCTTTTTGTAGTACTCGAGAATGTTTCTGAGGTGATTGCGGTCCGGCACCCGGTCCGACTCGGTTACCTCGAAAATGATTCTCTCCAGCGGCAGTCCAAAGCGCCCTGCCGCCTCAAGCGTACGCTGGATGCAGGTTTCTGCCTGGTAGACCGCGTTGGGCATGAAGTTAATGGAGATGTGGCTCTCCACGCCAATTTTCGCGGCCAGTTCAATGGCCTTTATGCGGCAGGATTGATCGAATTGGTACAGGTTTTCGTCGTCAACAAATTTGAAAACTTCGCCGGTCCCTTCCCCGTTGATGCCCCGCACCAGGGCCTCATGGGCGAAAACCTTGCCGGTCGAAAGCTCTACGATGGGCTGGAACGCCATCGAGATATCAATGCCCAGTGGCTTGCTGTCTTGGCAGCGCTTGCAGCCACCTTTGGTACTTGTCTGATTCAAAGAAATTGACCCCTGAATGCTCCGCGCATAGCGTAACCCAAAACGCTTTCATAGCTTGATTGTCAAGCAGCACCGCGTGTTATTGGATAGCGCTGAAGTATGACGTGCTACTGTGAAAAAGGTTCAGTGGATCAATAGACCAGAGGCATTTTTGGAACAAGCAGGGCAGAAACGAATTCGCCGTATCGCGGCAGTATTGGTTGTCATCATGGGCCTGGCGCTGATCCAGGATCGGGTCAGGCTGCTGTGGGCGGGCCATGACAGCCTGAACTGGCCGACCGTGTCGGGTACCGTGGTGGATGCGAAGGCTGCACCCATTGCCGGTGCCCGTACGGGCGGCGGTTGGCAGGTGCGGGTTGAATACCGCTACGAACTCGATGGGCAGGTCTATTTCAGCGATCGAATGTTCTACACCCGCCGGCTCGGAGGCCGTACCGAGCAGATGGCGCGCGATGAACTGGTTCATTACGTGCCCGGCGGCTCGGTGCTGGTTCACTATCACCCGGATTGGCCTGCACGCGCGGTGCTGAATCCGGGAGCCGATACCCGAGCCTTTTTTGGTCTGGTTGTGGGCATCGGGCTATTGGCCATCGGGGTGACGTTCTGGGTGGTGCCAACGCGGAGTGCGCGCAAACGCCGCCCCGTTCGAGATACCCGGTAGCTTTGTTGCCTGCCAGTGCCGGGCCGCTCAGGGCTCAGCGCCCGGTCAGCCCATGCTTGCGCAGGATGCCGCGAAACTGGTCGTAGCTTAGCCCCAGACGCTCGGCGGCCTGTTTTTGGCCGCGGGTGATGCTCAGGGCCTGTTCGGCCAGCTTCTTTTCCTGATTGTCGAGATACCCGCGCAGATCGATGGGCTGCTCACGCAGATCAGGCAGCCGTGGCTCATGGCCCGCGTCGTGGCCGTCCTGACCCGGGCGCCAGGGTGATTCAAACGGATCAAAGCTCAGGGCATCCAGAGGCTCTTCGGGCTCGTCATGCCGGTAGACGGCTCTTTCGACCACGTTGCGCAGCTCGCGCACGTTCCCGGGCCAGCCGTGGCTGAGGAGTTGCTGGATGGCCTGTGGGCTGAAGCCGGCAAACAGGCTGCGGCCCAGTTCACGGCTGATGCGCATGGCGAAGTGTTCGGCCAGGGGCAGAATATCGGCCGACCGGGCGCGTAGCGGCGGCAGGGTAATCACGTCGAACGCCAGCCGGTCGAGCAGGTCGGAGCGAAATCGGCCCTGGGCCGCCAGTTCCGGCAGGTCGACGTTGGCCGCCCCGATCAGGCGCACATCGACCTGCAGTGTGCGCGATGACCCCAGCCGCTCGAAGCGACCGTATTCGATCACGCGCAGGATCTTTTCCTGGACGGCCATGGTGGTGCTGGCCAGTTCGTCCAGAAACAGGCTGCCGCCGTCTGCGGCCTCGAAGCGCCCGGTACGACGCTGGGTGGCATCGGTGAACGCTCCGGCTTCGTGCCCGAACAACTCTGATTCAAGCAGACTTTCGCTGATGGCCGCGCAGTTGAGCTTGACCAGCGGCTGGTCCCAGCGCGGCGACAGAAAATGCAGCCGCTCGGCGATCAGCTCTTTGCCGCTGCCCCGTTCGCCCACCACCAGCACCGGGCGGCTCATTGCGGCGGCTTTGGAAACCTGCTCCAGCACTTCCAGAAACGCCGGCGATTCGCCGATCATGGGCTGTTCATTGCGCGTCATCGGCCTAAAATACCGCAAATGGCCAAGGCAAAAATCATCTACACCTGCCGCGAGTGCGGCGCCGGCTTTCCCAAGTGGTCGGGCCAGTGCGGCGACTGCGGGGCATGGAACACGCTGGAAGAGAGCGTGGCCTCGGCCAGCGCCGGCAGTGGCTCGAGCCGGCGCGGCAACTGGGCCGGTACGGCGTCGGCTGAGGTGGTCAATCTGGGCGAGGTACGGCCGGAGGATGCCAGCAAGCGCCTGTCTTCGGGCTTGAGCGAGCTTGATCGCGTGCTCGGCGGCGGACTGGTGCCGGGCTCGGTGGTGTTGCTAGGCGGCGACCCCGGCATCGGCAAGTCGACCTTGCTGTTGCAGGCGCAGTCAGCCCTGGCCGGCGAGCGCGGCAGTCTGTATGTCACCGGCGAAGAGTCGGCTGCTCAGGTGGCCATGCGGGCACGACGCCTGGGGCTCGATCCGGCTCAGCTGAACTGCCTGACCGAGACCAGCCTGGAGGTGATTCTGGCCACGGCCGCCCGGCACGCGCCGGCGTTTCTGGTCGTGGATTCGATCCAGACCGTCTGGACAGAGGCGCTGCAATCAGCACCCGGCGCGGTTGCCCAGGTGCGCGAGTGCGCGGCGCGCCTGGTCCAGTTCGCCAAACAGACCGGCTGCGCCGTGGTGCTGGTCGGCCATGTGACCAAGGAAGGTGCGCTGGCCGGCCCGCGAGTGCTGGAGCACATGGTCGATGCCGTGCTGTATTTCGAGTCGGACTCGGGCAGCCGGTACCGCCTGATCCGGGCGGTCAAGAACCGTTTCGGCGCGGCCAACGAACTGGGCGTGTTTGCCATGACCGGCACTGGCCTGAAGCCGGTCGCCAATCCGTCGGCGATTTTTCTGTCAGGTGCCGAAACGCCGGCCGCCGGCAGCTGCGTGCTGGTCACGCGCGAGGGCACGCGGCCGCTGATGGTCGAAGTCCAGGCGCTGGTGGCGCCATCGACCCTGTCCAACCCGCGTCGCGTGGCTGTTGGTATCGACCAGAACCGGCTGGCTCTGTTGCTGGCGGTGATGAACCGACATGCCGGGATTCAGGTCGGCGACCAGGATGTGTTCGTCAACGTGGCCGGCGGTATCCGCGTGGGCGAAACCGCCAGCGATCTGGCCATTGCCCTGGCGCTGCAGTCCTCGCTGCGCGAGAAGCCGCTTCCCAAGGGGCTGGTCGCGTTCGGCGAAATTGGTCTTGCCGGAGAATTGCGCCCGGTCTACAACGGCGAGGAGCGTCTGCGCGAAGCCGCGGGTCAGGGGTTTACGGAAGCGTTATTGCCGGAGGGCAACCGGAAAGGGGTCAAGGCTCGTATTACCGCGCGCGGCTGCACGACCCTGGCCCAGGCGTTGGCGAGCGTCCGCGAGGGGTAGATCGCGTAAACTATTCAGGCGTCATTCAATCTGCTTGCGGCACTGTAAACGCAACACCATGCAACGCTGCGGCAGCAGCCTTTTTCTCAGGAGCACAATCCGATGACACGATTTCTTTCCCTGATGATGATCGGCCTGGTCATGACTCTGGCCGCCTGTGTCACGATCAACGTTTATTTCCCCGAAGCGGCTGCAGAGCGGGCGGCGGACCGTTTCATTCAGGACGTGCTCGGCGAGGATGGCCGTAGCGAGCAGGCGCCGCCACCACCGCCGGCCACCGGCTTCCAGCTGTCGGACCTGTTCATGGGCCGGGCCTATGCAGCGAGCCCGAATATCGATATCGATACTCCGCAGGTCCAGGAACTCAAGCAGCGCATGGCGGCCCGTCATCGCGAGCATCTGGCGGCCTGGTATGACGCCGGCGCGATCGGCCTGTCGAACGACGGGTTGGTTGAAATCCGCGATCGCAGCGCGATTGGCCTGGCCGATCGCCGCAATCTCGAGCGCGTGGTCAGTGAAGAAAACTCTGACCGCCGTGCGGTTTATCGGGAAATTGCGGTGGCCAACGGTCGACCCGAATGGGAAGATGAAATCCGCCAGACTTTTGCCCGCCAGTGGATTGCCAACGCGCGCTCCGGCTGGATCTACCAGCGCTCTGACGGCAGCTGGACGCAGAAATAAAAAACTGCCGCCGTGAGGCGGCAAAAACGTCGCGCTTCCCGACTAACAGGTTCTGATGAGTAGAAGACGCCGCCGGAAATTGCCGGCCGAGCCGGTATTGGCTGAAATGACCGATCTGGCCCACGATGGCCGCGGTGTGGGACGGGTGGACGACAAGGCGATCTTTGTCCATGGCGCGCTGCCGGGCGAAACGGTCCGGGCCCGCCTGGTTGGGCGCAACCGTCGTTTCGACGAGGGTATCTGCGAAGAGGTCATCACGGCCTCGCCGGATCGGGTCGAGCCGGCCTGCCCCTGGTTTGAGCAATGTGGCGGCTGTGCGCTTCAGCACCTCGATCACGACGCGCAGCTGCGCTTCAAGCACAAGCGCCTCGTTGACAACCTCGAGCGCATCGGTGAGGTGGCGCCCGAGCAGTGGTCGGAGCCGGTCGCGGCCGACGAGCCGTGGTTCTATCGC
>PWYW01000083.1 GCA_003567685.1 Gammaproteobacteria bacterium | reverse complement strand
GGCGCTGGGCGTGTTTGCCCTGCCGCCGGGCGCACCGGGCGTTTTCCTGCCGGTGATTCTGCCTGACGGGGTCTTTGCCGACCGCTTCGAGGGTGGTTCCGGGGACTGAGTCCCCGCCACCTCTGGCTAGTCAGCCAATCAAAAGGGCCGCCCACCGGGCGGCCCTTTGCTTTTCGGGGAAATGACCTGGTTTGGTCAGAGTTTGATGCCGCCTCCCGGCGTGCCACCTTGCCCGGGCACCATGATGGAGGTCTGCTGCTCGCGCTGAAGTCGCTTGATTTCTTCCACCGCTTCCTGGATGGCCTGGTTGGCTGCTTCTGCGAATTGTGCGGCTGCTTCGCCCAGGTTTTCTCCTTTCAGCTCAAAACTCAACGGCAATGGGCCGGCCGGTGTCATCACCTGCGTTTGGCCGACATACTGGACATCCCTGGTGCCATCGGGATTGCCTTCCTGGTCAACCGGTGTCAGGCGCCGGATCGATCCGGTCTCCTGGTCGGTAAATACCTCTTCGCGGTAGAGTCGCTTGGGGTCAATCGTCAATTGATCAATCGTGTTCTGCATGGTTTCAACGGTCGGTGGGTCTGGCGCCATGATGCCAGAAAGCTGGCCGGAGGCCATCAAGGCCCTGTTGGAAAGCGCCCGTTGTTTCAGATCTAGTCGACCGGACCGAGAAAAACGAGGGAGGCAACGAGAGCAGCGCAAGCGATCCAGAGAAACCAGGCCCGTGCGCCGCCGCGAAAACTCAGCTCGGGTTCAGCCTTCAAGATGACTTTCCCGCCACGGAAGATCGGCCGCACGCGATCCTCGCCTTTGAAAATCCAATACGCAAAAACAGCGACCAAATGCAGCACTACCAGGGCCAGCAAAGGCCAACGGAGAAGGTCATGAAGGTCATTCATCAAAAGCTGGGTAGATCCGCCTATCCTGTCGGCGAGGGGGCCACGCCATTCACCCCAGGTCTCGACAAACAAGCCGGTCGTGCTCATCAGCAGCAGGCCGGTCAGAAGAATCACCGTAGAGAGTGCCCCAACGGGATTGTGGCCGGGCCAAAGGCTGGGCTGGCGTGAGAACAGCTTTGGCAGATAGTCAATCAGCGCTCGTGGCGATGGCATCAGCTGACTGAATCGGGCGCTGTCGCTTCCAATGACGCCCCATCCCAGCCGAAACAGCAGAACCACCAAAAGGGCGTAACCCAGCCACAGGTGGAGCCAACCCGGGCCAAGACCGAAATGACCACTGACAAAAAGCCCGCTGAACAGCAACGTGATCAGGCTGTGTGAAGCTCGCAGGTGGGCATCCCAGACCGGGTATCGAGTCACCGCCGGGGAGCGGGCTGGCTCGTTGGCCGTCCGGTATGTACTTCGGGTCTTTCGGGAGCGTCGGGACATCTCGAAGTCGGCCTTTCAGGGGGCTATAATCAAAGCATTCTAGTCCCGGTTGTCCTGCCAAGTAATGAATTCCCTGCCACTCAAGACACTGTCGGTTCTTGCAATCGCAGTTCTGGTGGCAGTCTTTTCGATGTGGCAACTCGGCCACGGTTTTGGCTCACTCTCCGAGCCGGTTGATTTCTCCGAGGTAGCTTATGTCGGCTCGGGCGTCTGCGCCGACTGCCATGATGACCGGCACGGTTCCTGGTACAGCACCTATCATCGAACGATGACCCAGGAGGCTGGCGATCATAGCGTGCAGGGCGTCTTCGAAGGTCAGTCGCTCGACTTCGAGGGTTGGCGCGTGCGCCCTGTCAGGGAGGGCGGCCGCTACTTTTTCGAGTACACAGACCTCGCCAGTGGTCAACTTGTACAGCGCCTGCAGATCCATCGTACCGTGGGTTCCCATCGTTATCAGCAATACCTGACCCGTCTGCCTGAGGATGGCACTTTCGTTCGCTTGCATTATCTCTGGCACAACGCCGACCAGCGCTGGGTGCACATGAACGGGGCGTTTCTAGGCCCCGATGGACGTTCGTTCGATGCCGAAGTCGCGATCTGGAATCAGAACTGCATTTTTTGCCATAACACCGGGCCGCAGCCTCGGATGACCAACTATGAGGCCTTGCGATCGATGGCGCAGGCCGGGGAAGCGGTCGATGTATTTCGTGACGCGCGTTTCCAGTCTCAAGTGGCAGAGCTGGGCATCTCCTGCGAAACCTGCCATGGGCCGGGCGAAGTACACGCCAGGCGAGCGCAAGACCGCTGGCAACGGCTGGCCATGCACCTCTCAGCCGGTCGGGACACCAGCATAATCAACCCCGTCCGTCTGGATGCCGAGCGCGGCAGCCACGTCTGTGCGCAGTGCCACGCAGCCCGAATGCCACACGATGCCGACACCTTGAGGGCGTGGATGGATTCGGGCCCGACCTTTCGACCGGGTGACAAGCTGTATGATCACGTCGAACCACTGACCCGGGAAGCTCGTGCGCCGGTGACGGGACAGGAAGACATGTTCGAACTGCGCTTCTGGGCAGACGGGACGCCCAGGCTGACGGCTTACGAGTACCAGGGCCAGGCCATGTCGGCCTGTCACCAAAAGGCGGAGCTCTCCTGCAGTGATTGCCACAGCATGCATGCCGGCGACCCGGCGGGGCAGATCACGGATCGTAACCGTGGCAATGCACCGTGCCTGGCTTGCCACCAGGAATATCGCAGTCGTTCGAGCCTGGCCGAGCATACGCGTCATGACCTGGACGGTCCGGGATCACTGTGCTACAACTGCCACATGCCCCACCTCAAGTACGGGGTCATGACGCTTCACCGCAGCCACCGCATTGAAAACCCGGACATTCATCGCGATGCGACGACCGGGAGGCCAAATGCCTGCTTGAACTGCCACGTCGAGGAGTCGGTCGCTTGGGCGGCCGAGGCCCTGACCGCCTGGCCTGGATCCGAACGGGCAGATGAATCGGCCAATGGTAGCCTCTACCGGTCAGACGGAGGACCCATCGACATCAGCGATGCGGCCACAATGCTGATTGGTGATCCGGTCCAGAAAGCGATTGCCGCGTGGCGGGCCGGGCACCCGGACAATGCAATTCGGGGCCGTGAACGGGCCTGGCTGGTGCCCTATCTGTTGACGGCCATGGAAGACATTTACCCGGCCATTCGGCGCTTCGCCCGGGCCAGCCTGCTCGATATCATCGATGACTGGGCCGCCCCTGAACTCGCCGACTTAAGACAAGAAATCGACGCCTTTGACTTCATGGCCGATCAGACCAGCCGCGAACAATCACTGGCCCGCGCGCAAGGACACTGGCGTGCGTTGGATAAAAGGAACTGGCCGATGCCGCCGGGGTCTTCTCAATTGACGGACGACTATCGTTTGCCGGAGACGCTGCAGCAATCCCTGATTGATCTGGGCCGCCGGTTGGACAAGCAGATCTCGATCGGCGAGTAACCGGCTCTTGACTTCCCGATCAGGTGGGTCGGGTTCTAATGGAGTCATGTTGATGAGAAACGCGCACTCAGCACTTGATGCATCGTCGGCCTGGATTCGCCAGCTGGCGCTTATTGCTTTCGTTGCCGGTCTGGCGATGCTGGCTCTCCCGAGTGTCGGCCAGTCGGACGCCGGTCGAGTCGTGCACGTGCTAGAAGTGGAAGGGCCGATTGGCCCGGCCACTCGTGAATTCGTGCTGGGCGGCCTGGAGCGAGCCCGGGCTGAAGACGCCGAGCTGGTTGTGCTGCGCATGGACACCCCCGGTGGCCTCGACTCATCGATGCGCGACATGATCAAGGCGATGCTCAACTCCGAAGTGCCGGTGGCCACCTGGGTGGGTCCGTCAGGCTCTCGTGCCGCCAGCGCCGGCACCTACATGCTCTACGCCAGCCACGTCGCGGCCATGGCGCCCTCAACCCATCTCGGCGCCGCCACGCCCGTACAGGTTGGCGGTGGTGGCGGAGGTGACGATTCCGGGGGCCAGGAGGGTTTCGCCGAGCGGTTGCGCGAAGCGCTGGAGGAATCGCAGGACGACGAGCCTGCTGGAGACGACGATGAAGCCGAAGGATCCGACGCGGCTGATGACGCATCAACCGAGGAATCCAGTGGAGACGCTCCGCGCGCTGGTGGCAGCAGTGGCTCGGCACAGGAGCGCAAGGCCATTGAAGATGCCGTCGCCTACATCCGCGGCCTGGCCGAGCGTCATGGTCGCAACGCCGACTGGGCCGAACGGGCCGTGCGCGAATCCGTCAGCCTGACGGCCAGCGAAGCGTTGGAAAAGAATGTGATTGATTTGATGGCCGACAGTATCGAGGCGCTGCTCGCCGAGATCGACGGCCAGACCGTATCCTTGCCATCGGGAGAGCGGGCCTTGCAAACCGCAGGCGCGGCTATCGAAATCATCGAGCCGGATTGGCGGATTCGTCTGCTCAGCATTTTGTCCAACCCGACCCTGGCCTTCTTGCTGTTCATGGTTGGCGTGTACGGCCTCATTCTGGAAGGCTACAATCCTGGAGCGCTGGTTCCCGGCGTGATCGGCGGCATTTGCTTGCTGCTGGCTCTGTATGCCTTTCAGATTCTGCCGGTCAATTTCCTTGGCCTTGCCTTGATGGTGTTGGGCTTTGCCCTGATCGCGGTCGAACTCTTCGTGCCGGCCTTTGGCATACTCGGCATAGGCGGCATTGTTGCCGTGGTCATCGGGTCTATCGTGCTTATGGATACAGACATACCCGGGTTTGGCATTCACGTCGGGGCCATTGCGGCCATGGGCCTGACTGCCGCACTGGTGTTTTTCGCCGTGGTGTACCTGGCCGCAAAGTCGCATCGCAACCCGCGAGTCACCGGCAATGAAAGCCTGGTAGGCCGGCGAGCGGAATCGATCAGCCAGTTCAGCGACGGCAAAGGTCGCGTTCACATCGAAGGCGAAGACTGGTCGGCCCGTGGCGATGACCAGATCCAGCGCGGCGATACGGTCGAAATCGTGTCGGCGGAAGGCCTGATCCTGCACGTCAAGCCGGTCGGCACATCGTCTTCCTGATTTCACTCACTTTTCATTCAAACGGAGCAACAGCATGAGTCTCGACTTCCTGACATTCATCGGCTTCATCGTCTTCGTGTTGGTGATGCTGATTGCCAACACCATCAAGATCCTGCGCGAGTACGAGCGCGGCGTGATCTTCACCCTTGGCCGCTATTACAAGGTGAAAGGGCCCGGCATCATCATCGTGATTCCATTCATCCAGCAGATGGTCAGGGTTGACCTGCGGACCATGGTGCTGGACGTGCCGACCCAGGACGTGATCTCGCGCGACAACGTGTCGGTCAAAGTCAACGCGGTGATTTACTACAAGGTGGTCGATCCGCAAAGAGCCATCATCAACGTCGAACGCTTCATGGACGCGACCAGCCAGCTGGCCCAGACAACCCTGCGGTCGGTGCTGGGCAAGCACGAGCTCGACGAGATGCTGTCCGAGCGCGACAAGCTCAACGAGGACATCCAGGAGATTCTTGACCGCCAGACCGATGGCTGGGGTGTGAAAGTCGCCAACGTCGAAATCAAGCACGTGGACCTGGATGAATCCATGATTCGCGCCATCGCTCGCCAGGCCGAGGCCGAGCGTACCCGTCGTTCCAAGGTGATCCTGGCCGACGGTGAACAGCAGGCGGCCAAGAAGCTGGTGGAAGCCGCCAGCGAACTGGCCGAAGCACCCGGCGCCATGCAACTGCGCTACCTCCAGACGCTCAGTGAGATCGGCGGCGAACAGAACTCGACCATCGTCTTCCCGCTGCCGCTGGACGTCATCAAGCCATTCATGGAAGTGATGGAAAAGGCCAAGAAGTAAGCGTTAACCCTGAACGCCAAAACGCCGGGCAGAGTCAATCTGCCCGGCGTTTTTCGTCCACCGTCCCCCGCTCACCTTTCACCTCTCCCCTCTAACCACGAGCGCAAAGCGCTCGTCCATCAATCATCCCACTCCGGCGCGAGGCTGTCCGGCGCGCAGTAGCGACGATCCTTGTCAAGCTCGGCAATGCGCTGGATGTCCTCGGCGCTCAGGGCAAAATCGAAGATCTCGATGTTGGCTCGGGCATGATGCGGATTCCCGGTCGCCGGAATGGCGGCGACGCGGTCCTGCTCGACCAGCCAGCGCAGGGCCACCTGCGCGGAGGTCTTGCCGTATTGTGAACCGATCTCCCATAGAACCGGGTCGTTGACGACCCGCGCCTTGGCCAGCGGCATGTAGGCGGTCAGCATCAGGTCCAGCCGTCCCAGCACGCGGCGCAGCCGCTGCTGGCCCAGGTAAACGTGGTATTCGACCTGGTTGGTCGCCAGCTCGCCGGGCCCGCAAAAGGCCACGGCCTGTTCCATCTGGGCAATATTGAAATTGCTGATGCCAATATGGCGCGCCAGGCCGTCACTGCGAGCGCGCAGCAAGGCTTCCAGCGTCGGGTTCATGCCGGATTCGTCAAACACCGGCCAGTGCAGCAGCAACAGGTCCACCTGGTCCAGGCCAAGACGCTCCAGGCTTTGCTCGACCGAACCGCGGAATCGATCCGGGTGAAACTGGTCAACCCAGACCTTGGTGGTGACAAACAGCGATTGGCGATCCAGGCCGGATTCCGCAATGGCATCGCCAACACTGCTTTCATTGCCGTAAATCTGGGCGGTGTCGATATGGCGATACCCCAGCTCAAAGGCGACCGGCAAGATCGACCGAACCGTTTCGTCACTCAGCTGGAACGTACCAAAGCCCAGGGCCGGCATGTTCAAGTCATTGCCGGCCAGTATGGGGATTTCCGCTTTCAATCCTGTTGCTCCCGACGATACTGATCCTTGAGTTTGACATATTGGGCGGCCGAATAGCGCAGCATTTCCAGCGTCTCGTCGTCGAGTTTGCGAACCGGCTCGGCGGGTCGGCCGCGATACAGGTAGCCGGATTCAAGCACCTTGCCGGGGCTCACCAGGCTGCCCGCGGCCAGCATCACGTCATCGCCGATCCGGGCGCCATCCAGCACAATCGCACCCATGCCAATCAGGCACCGATCGCCAATCTGGCAGGCATGCAGAATGGCACCATGGCCAACGGTCACATCCTCGCCGATGATCAGCGGGAAGCCGCCAGGGGTGTACTGTCCATCATGGGTGACATGGCAGATCGTGCCGTCCTGGATGTTGCTGCGTGCCCCGACACGGATGTCATGCACATCGCCTCTGAGCACGGCACCTGGCCAAACCGAGGCATCATCACCCAGCCAGACCCGGCCGATGACGCTCGCTTGCGGATCGATCCAGACGCGTGCCCCGAGCATGGGCGATTGGCCACCGAAGGCTCTTGTCAAATCTTTTTTCATTGCATCCCTGTTTTTATTCACAATGGTTGCCGGCCAACGGCGAAACAGGGCCTTAGCCGACGTAGTCTTAAAAAATTCTGCTAATAAACTCACAAGTCATTGGTTTATATATCTTTTCATAAATGACAAATTTTTGACCAGCCTGCGGCCAGGGCCTGTGATTGCACGATTTACAGGGCCTATTACCGGTCTTGCGCACAACCTTATCCACAGGCATTGTGGATAAGCTGCCCAGTCGCCCCGCCCCCGCTCTGACCGTTACAATATGTGCTGTTGATCACGCTGACCAAGCGAACCATCATGCGAGCCCATATTGAAGAATTGATCGGCCAGGCCCTCGGCTATCTCAAGCGGGAAGGCGAGCTGTCGATCGAGACCGACATCGAGATCCAGGTCGAGCGAACCCGTGATCGTCAATTCGGCGACTATGCCAGCAATATTGCCATGATGCTGGCAAAACGTGTCGGCATGCCGCCGCGCGAGTTGGCTCAGCGTCTCCTCGACCGTCTCCCGGCCTCCAAACGGGTCAGCAAGGTCGAAATCGCCGGTCCCGGTTTCCTGAATTTTCACGCCAGCCCGCACTATCTGAAAATCGTGCTGCGAGAGGTTCTGGCCCAAGGCGATGACTATGGACGGCTGCCTGCCGGAAGCCGTGGCGACGTGTTACTGGAATACGTCTCGGCCAATCCAACCGGGCCGCTTCACGTGGGTCATGGGCGCGGTGCCGCTTACGGTGCCAGCCTGTCCTCGGTGATGGAGGCGGCCGGTTTTCAGGTTCACAGGGAATACTACGTTAATGATCATGGTCGCCAGATGGACATCCTGGCGGTCTCGGTCTGGCTGCGTTACCTGGAGCTGGCTGGCGAGCGCGTGCCGTTTCCCGGCAATGCGTATCGCGGTGATTACATCTTTGATATCGCTCGCAGCCTGCGGGAACGGCATGGTGACGAACTACGGCATCCTGGCCATCGGGTCACCGACGGGTTACCGCCGGATGGCGACGATCAGGCGGCAGAGAAGTACATCGACGCCCTGGTTGATCGCGCTCGCGAGTTGTTGGGCGATGACGGCTACGAGGCCTGTTTTTCTGCCGCGCTGGACAGCATGGTCGATGATATTCGCGGTGACCTCGATGAATTCGGCGTGCATTTCGATCGCTGGTTTTCAGAGCGCAGCCTGGACAGCAGCGGTGCGCTGGCACGCGCGGTCGAGCGGCTTGAGCAGGGCGGTTGGCTGTACAAGAAAGATGGCGCCACCTGGTTCAAGGCCTCCGAGCTGGGCGATGACAAGGACCGCGTCGTTATCCGGGAAAACGGTCGCTCAACGTATTTCGCCTCGGACGTGGCCTACCTGCTCGACAAGCTCGAGCGTTGCCCGGGCACGGCCCTGTATATCTTCGGCGCCGATCATCACGGTTACGTGCCCCGCCTGAAGGCAGCAGCTCGCGGCCTGGGCGAAGACCCGGACCGCCTGGATTTCCAGCTTGTCCAGTTTGCCGTGTTGTTCCGAGGTGGGCACAAGGTACAGATGTCGACCCGCTCCGGAAGCTTTGTCACCTTGCGCGAGTTGCGTGAGGAAGTGGGCAACGATGCCGCGCGCTATTTCTACGTCATGCGCTCGCACGAACAGCATCTGGATTTTGATCTCGATCTGGCCAAGTCCAGCGCCAGTGACAACCCGGTTTATTACCTGCAGTATGCCCATGCCCGTATCGCCAGCGTGTTCCGCCAACTTTCCGGACGGGGTCAGCGGCACAATCAGGCCATCGGTGAGGCTGCCATTGACCGCCTCGAGAGTGATCACGAACAGGAACTCCTGCGGGCCCTCGGTCGATATCCCGAGGCGCTGGAGTCGGCGGCGCGCAATCGCTCGCCGCATCTCCTGGCCCACTATCTCCATGACCTGGCGGCGCAGTTCCATGGCTGGTACAACAACAGCCAGTTCCTGGTTGACGACGACGACGTCCGCAACGCCCGCCTGAACCTGGTCGCGGCCATCGGTCAGGTTTTGCGCAACGGGCTTGAGCTGCTCGGTGTCAGCGCTCCGGAGGAAATGTAGTGGCGCGTCGTCAGGCACGCCGTGGCGGTGGCGGGGGTAACGGTCTCCTGAGTTTCATGCTGGGCCTGGTCTGCGGCCTTGGCCTGGCCAGCTTCGCCTGGTGGAATGGCTGGCTGCCGGGCGCCCAACCCGATCAGGCCGTGGTGCCAGACGGTCGCAACGAACCGCCGATTGCCGACAGTCCGGCACCGGCACGCTCGCGCCAGTTCGATTTCTTCACCGTCTTGCCCGAGATGGAAACCGTGGTGCCACAACGGGAAATCGAAGAACGCGCGCGCGAGCCCGAACCCGCCGCTGGCCGTCCGGGCAACTACGTGATTCAGGCCGGCTCGTTCCGAGCACTGAACGACGCCGAAGCGCTAAGAGCGCAAGTGACACTGCTGGGGTTGAATGCTCAGATCCAGACAGTTACCGTCAACGAGGGAACGTGGCACCGGGTTCGCCTCGGGCCCTACGATTCTGCCCGCGAGGCGGACAACGCACGCCGCCGACTGGCCGACAATGGCCTGGAAGCAATGGTGATGAGCGGTCAAGGTTCAGGAGCGAACTAAACACCTGCTTGCCACCGACGCAAATTGAGGGACATGCCATGATCGATCTGATAACCACCGTCAACAGCGCCATCAACGGCGTGGTCTGGGGGCCTCCCTTCATGCTTTTGCTGGTCGGCACGGGCATTTACCTCACCATTCGTCTGGGTGGCTTCCAGTTTCGCCACCTGGGCCATGCCTGGAAACACAGTTTCGGCCAGATGTTTCAGCGCGGCGGCAAGTCTGAAGCCGGTGCCATCAGCCCATTCCAGGCAGTTACCTCGGCCATGGCGGCAACCATTGGCGTAGGCAATATCGCCGGCGTGGCCACGGCCATTGTCATGGGCGGGCCAGGCGCCATCTTCTGGATGTGGATGGTCGCCCTGGTCGGCATGGCCACCAAGATGGCCGAAGCCACCCTCGGCCTGAAGTACCGCCATATCGACGATCAGGGCCATGTGTCCGGCGGTGTTTTCTACTACATCGAGAAAGGGCTCGGTGACCAGTGGAAATGGCTGGCCGTGCTGTATGCCTTCTTTGCCGGCCTGGCCGCGTTTGGCATCGGCAATATGGTTCAGTCGAACACGCTGGCCCAGGCGGCCTCCGACGGCTTTGGAGTTCCGACCTGGGTCACCGGATTTGTCGCCGTCATTCTGGTTGGTCTGGTCACCCTCGGTGGCATTTCACGCATTGCCGCCACGGCTGAAAAGGTTGTGCCAATCATGGCCTTTGCCTACCTGGCCGGTGGCTTGGGCATCCTCGCCATTCACGTCACCGCTATTCCGAGTGCGCTGTGGCTGATCGTGGAAAGCGCTTTCAGCCCGGCCGCTGCGGTCGGCGGCTTTGCCGGCGCCTCGGTGGCCATGGCCGTCCGTTTCGGTATTGCCCGCGGCATTTTTTCCAACGAAGCCGGCCTGGGCTCGGCCTCGATTGTCCACGCCCAGGCACGCAACCAGCCGTTTCGCCAGGGTTTCTGGGGCGTCTGGGAAGTGTTCATCGACACCCTCGTGGTTTGCACCATGACCGCGCTGGTGATCCTGCTGACCGGCGTGCTCGGCCAGGTGGACGGCGACGGTCGAACGGTGACCGGGGCCGTGCTCACCAGTCAGGCCTTCACCCAGGGCTTGCCGGGGATTGGCAGCTACGTGGTGCTGATTTCGATCATCTTCTTTGCCTACACCACCATGCTGACCTGGAATTTCTACGGCGAGAAGAGTTGGGAATACCTGTTCGGCAAGAAAGTCGTGCTGCCGTATCGACTGCTGTTCCTAGTGTTCGTCTTCTTCGGCGCCGTGGGCGCGCTGGAGCTGATCTGGGGCATCGCCGACACCCTGAACGGCCTGATGGCCGCGCCCAACCTGATTGCGCTGATTCTGCTGGGCGGCGTCATGGCGCGCGAAAAGCTGGATTACTTCAACCAGTTGCGCGATCGGGTCAAGCCGCCGGCCTGATAGTCGGCTCGCAGGATGGCCCGTGCGACTGCGGGGTCGAATTGCCGATGCGGTCGATTCAATCCTGCTTTAAGTGAATCAGCGCCGAGATGTCGCGGCCACGTTCGCCGTTGTCGACCAGTTGCTGGTAATCGGCCAGGGCCTGCTTGACCACGCCAGAGTCGAAACCGAGCTGTTCACACAGGGCGCGGCAGATTTTCAGGTCTTTCAGAAGCAGCGCCGGGGCGAATCCGATGTCGAATTCGTCGGCCAGCATGGTGCGGCCGCGCTTGTCCAGGAACCAGTTGCCGGCAGCGCCTCCCGACAGCAGTTCCAGCATGGGCTCGCGCGGCAGGTCCAGGCGTTCGAGCAGGGCCAGCGATTCACACACCGCCTCGGCAATGCCGGCGACCATCAGCTGGTTGACCGCCTTGCCGGCCTGGCCGCTGCCGACTGGACCCAGATGGTGGTGGACCCGGCCATAGGCATCGAACAGTGGCTCGGCGGTCTGGTAATCGTCCCACTGGCCACCGGCCATGATCGCCAGCTGGCCCTTGATGGCGCCCTCCACGCCGCCGGTAACCGGCGCGTCGATAAAGCCCACGCCGTGGGCCTTCAGCCGTTCGGCCTGGTCGCGCGCGGCCTGGGGCGAGACGGTGGAGTGGTCAACGATCAGCTGACCTTCTTTCAGGCCTGGCAGCAGACCGTCAATGACCTGGGCCAGGTCCTGGTCGGCCGAGACGCAAATGACGATCGCGTCAGCGGCGGTGGCCAGTTCGGCCAGGCTGTCGGGCACGAACACCGCGTCGTGCTGCTGGCAGAAGGCATCGGCCTTGTCGCGACTGCGGTTCCAGACGCCAGTCAACAAACCGGCGGCGTGCAAGTGGCCGGCCATCGGCCAGCCCATGGCTCCCAATCCAATCCAGGCGCATCGAAGGGTCATGGCATCAAGACTCCAGGTAGGTGTAGGCCGACAGGCCCTCGGTGAGCAGGCGCTCCAGGCGTTCGGCCTCGCTGCGGTCCAGGCCGGCGGCGGCCACCCGCGCGCGGCAGGCGGTCATTAGCTGGCGCGGGTCATAGCCGACCAGTTCCAGCAGGCGGTCGGCCGTGTCGCCGGAGCGGGCGTTGTCCAGCCGGAAACCCTTGTCGTCCATCCACACGTCGACACTGTCGGTATCGCCGAACAGGTTGTGGATGTCGCCCAGGGTTTCCTGGTAGGCACCGGCCATGAAAATGCCCAGCAGGTACTCTTCGCCGGGCGTGATGGCATGAACCGGCAAGGTCGGCTCCAGCAGGCCCCGGTCAACGTAGCTGTCGATTCGGCCGTCGGAATCGCAGGTCAGGTCTTCGAGCACGGCGCGTCGGTTGGTGGCCTCGTTCAGGCGGCTCAGCGGCACGATCGGAAACACCTGGTCGATGGCCCAGATATCGGGCAGCGACTGGAAGATCGACAGGTTGATGAAGTACTTGTCGGAGAGCTGGTAACGGATGCGTTCGCTCAGCTCGCGGTGGCGCCGGTGCGAGGCATCCAGGCGTTGGGCCAGGCGGTCGATGATGGCGTAGTACATCGGTTCCAGCCGGGCGCGGTCAGCCAGCGACAGGTCGCCGTAGAGAAACAGGTTGCGGCCTTCTTCAAGCAGGTGCTCGGCCTCGAGGAAGCTTTCTTCGGGCTCGCGCGAATCGACATGGGTATGGATGTCGGCCAGGCTGCGCAGCAGGTGGTGATCGTCGTCGCTGACTGGCGGGAAATGGCGCGGCAGTTCCTCGGTGGCGGTGACGTTGGTCACCAGCACCGCGTGATGGGCGGTCAGCGCGCGACCGGATTCGGAAATCAGGTCGGGCATGGGCAAGTTGCGTTCGCGGCACAGCTCAGCCAGGCCGGCAACAATGGCGTGGGCGTACTGGCGCAGCGAGTAGTTCATCGAGCAGAAGCTGCGCGTGCCGCCACCTTCATAATCCACGCCCAGGCCGCCGCCGATATCAAGCAGGCGCACGTTGACGCCCTGTTCGACCAGCCCGGTGAGATACCGGCCGGCCTCGCGCACGCCGCGCTGAATGTCCCTCAAGTTGGACAGCTGCGAACCCATGTGGAAGTGCAACAGGCTCAGCCAGTCCAGGCAGCCGGCCTCGCGCATTGCCTCGACCAGCTCCAGCACCTGGCTGGCGGCCAGGCCGAACTTGGCCCGTTCGCCGCCGGTGTTCTGCCAGTTGCCGCTGCCCAGCGAGGACAGGCGCAGACGCACGCCAATCACCGGTTCGACCCCCATGCGCTGGGCTTCGCGCTGAATCAGCGGCCATTCGTTGGGCTTTTCAATCACGATGACAGGCTTCAGGCCCAGTCGCTGACCGGCCAGCGCCAGGCGAATGTAGGCGGCATCCTTGTAGCCGTTGCAGATCAGCATGGTGCCTGGTCGGGCCATGGCGAGTGCGGCAATCAATTCGGGCTTGCTGCCCACCTCCAGGCCCAGACCGTCGACGGCCGCCAGGGTCTTGACCACGCTGGCTTGCTGGTTGACCTTGATCGGATAAACCGCCGTGTAATGGCCCTCATAACCCACCTCGTCGATGGCCTCGCGGAACGCACTGACCAACTGCCCGGCCCGGGCGGCCAGGATTTGCGGAAAGCGAATCAGCAATGGCAGTCGCAGCCCGTCCTGCCGCGCGCGGGCAACAATGTCTGCCAGGGCTGCCTGCCCTGTGTCATTCCCATCATGGCCGGCTGGCTGTGCGGTCAATTGACCCTGAGCGTCGACATCGAAATAACCTTCCGACCAGCGTTCAATGGCGAACTGCTTGCGGGCGAGTTCGATGGTTTCCTTGGGCATGATCTGGCGCGCTCCGAAGCGGCGAAAACATCGGATTGTAACCCTGCGACTGTCAGGGCGCGGCCTTTGCCTGGGTTAAACTGGCGCAGGATCTTTCAAGACAATCTGCTCATGCTTTCAAACAGCCACAAATGGTTTACCGAGGAACACAAGGATGCCGGTTCGGCCTGGTCGCTGGTGATCGAGGAACACCTGGCCCATGCCAAGAGCGACTTCCAGACCATCGATATCTATCGCAGCCGCGACTGGGGCAACCTGATGGTGATCGATGGTTTTGTCATGCTGACCACGCGCGACAACTTCCTCTACCACGAGATGCTGACGCACCCGGCACTGTTCTCGCATCCCGCACCAAAGCGGGTGTTGATCATCGGCGGCGGCGACTGCGGCACGCTGAAAGAAGTGCTGGCTCATGCCGAGGTCGAGCATTGCACCCAGGTCGAGATCGATGAGGAAGTGACCCGTCTGGCTGAACGCTTCTTCCCCGAGCTGTGCGAGCGCAACGATGACCCGCGCGCCGAGCTCAAGTTTGACGACGGGCTGGCCCATATCCAGAACCTGCCGGAAGGCAGCCTGGACCTGATCATCGTCGACTCCACTGACCCGATCGGCCCGGCTGAAGGCCTGTTTGGCCCGGCGTTCGTGGCCGACTGCCATCGCGCGCTGGCCGACGGCGGCATCCTGGTCCAGCAAAGCGAGTCCCCGCTGCTGCACGCCGAGCTGATTGCCGGGGTGCGCGACAACATGAGCCAGGCCGGTTTTTCGGACATTCGCACCCTGGGTTTCCCGCAGCCGTGCTATCCCTCCGGCTGGTGGTCGGCCACCATGGCCTGCAAGGGCGGCCAGTTCGAATTGCCGGCCCCGGCCCGTTTCGCCGCCAGCGGCCTCAAGACGCGCTACTACAACCCGGAGGTCCATCGCGGCGCCCTGGCCACGCAGATTCCCTGATAGCTTTGGCTGGGTGGACTGGATCGCGAGTCATGCTTGAGCGTGGTGGTGGGCAAGGCCCTCCACGTCAGGCCACGGTTTGTCGGCCGCCTTGTCAGGCGTCCGATCCCCTGCAGTGCTCGGTCCAAGCGGGGTCCGCCTCAACTCGCTACGCGCCCTGGCAGGGCGCTCCGCTCAAACACACGGCGGCCCTGATCCGCTTGGCCCTCCGCGCTTCGGCTGCACCTCAACGCCTGCCCTGAAGGGCCACGCCCACCACCACGCTCAAGCATGACCCGTTATTAAACCGGCAACGACACACCCACGGTATTGGTTGCACGGCATTTGCGGCACATGTCCGCAAATGCCTTCGCTCATAGGTCCCGGCCTTACCGGCCGGGCATTAACGCAGCAATCCATTTCATTGCCGCGTTAATAAAAAACCCCGGCAGTGCCGGGGTTTTTCGTTGGGCGTGAAGCGTGGGCTTCAGCAGTCGTCGATGCGACGACCGTCGATGTTGATGTTCATTTTCATCGGACCCATCGGCGTTTCCATGTCGCCGGAGATGTTTCCGGTCGCGGTATCGCCATCAAAGGCCATCTGCGCTTCCATGGTGATGCTGGTGCCGTCGGGGGCTTGGCATTCCATAACGTAGTCCATGCCATCGCTACGCAGATCCTCGCGGACCATCTCGCAGCCTTCCATGTCATCGACAAAGGTATTGCCCTGGGCAATGTCTTCGGCGGTCAGGCAGTCGGTTGAACTGTCCTGCTGGTCTGGAATCGGGAACTCCGAATCGAAGGTGATGGTGGTGTTGTATTCCCACAGGCCCGGATTCAGGTTCGGTTCGTCGGCGGCCAGGCCGAGGCTGGCACCGAGCAGGGCGGTGGCGGCAGCAATTCTTAGCATCATGGTGTCACTCCGTTTTGTGTCTGACGAATCAAACTGGCAGTTTGACCCACCAGCGATATCGACATTGTAGCAACGTGCCCCCCGCGATGCCTGAACCCCTGGTGAACCGTGCGATCAGGCCTTTCCGGGAATGTTCGTCATGCCTTGTTCACATTTCTTTCTAAATTTGGAATAATATAACGTTACAGTTTCTGGTCTTGATCGGCCAGGTCGCACCCTGACTTCAATCAAATTGAAAGGATTTGCAATGCCCAAGCAACGCCCCTTGTCCGTGCTGATCAGTCTGGCACTGACCGGCATGGTTGCCGCCCCGCTGGCTGCTCAAACCGGCCCTGAACGCGGTGATGAAGAGCTGCCACGTTTGCTCGTCACTGCCGACCCGCTGGGTAACCGTAGCCCGGACGAACTTATCCAGCCGGTCAGCGTGCTGGCTGGCGAGGAACTCGAGCGCCGACGTGCCGCCACCTTGGGCGAAGTGCTTGATGGCCTGCCCGGCGTCAGCAACGCCGATTTTGGTCCCGGTGTGGGCCGCCCGGTTGTGCGTGGTTTGCAGGGTTCGCGTGTTCAGGTGCTGCAGGATGGCCTGAGCACGGCCGACGTGTCCGGCGAGGGTGCCGACCACGCCATCGCGCTGGATCCGGCGCGCGCCGAGCAAGTCGAAGTGTTCCGCGGCCCGTCAACGCTGCTGTACGGCAGCGGTGCCGCCGGTGGTGTTGTCAACGTGGTGACTAGCCGCTTTTCCCCACACAGCGGCGAAGGCGTGCGGGTAGACGGCGGTCTGTCCTATGGCTTCAACGGCTCTGACCGCCAGGGCAGTGTTGCCATTGAAGCGCCGCTGAGCGACGCTTTCGTATTTCGCGCTGATTACAGCGGTCGCCGGACCAACGATTTTGACATCAAGGGCTTCCAGCAAAGCGGCCAGGAAGTCGGTCAGCGTGGCACGCTGCAGATCAGCGATATCGATAACGATGCATTCGCCGTTAGCGGTGTGTTCCGGGGTGACTGGGGTCACTTCGGCCTGGGCGTGAGCACCTGGGAAACCGATTACGGTATTCCGGAAAACTTCGACCCGCGTCCGCGCGACCTGGGTGGTCAGTCCGATGATTTCGAACGGGTGACTGCGGAGTACAACCGCATGGACCTTCGCGGCGAGTTCAACAACCCAATGCCCGGATTCTCGCTGGCCCGTTTCAAGCTCTCCTACACCGAATTCGAGCAGGATGAAACCGAGTTCAAATTCAACCGGACGCCCGAGGGCGGCCAGTTCGACCGTGAAGTGGTCGAAGCCACCTTTGAAAACGATGAATTGGATACCCGGCTGGAATTGGTTCACAACCCGATCGGCAACTGGCGTGGTGTGCTCGGCCTGCAGTATCGCGACCGTGATTTCGTCGCCGATGATCCGCGCGGTGCCAACCGGGGCTTTTATGTTCGCCCCAACGTGACGCGCACCTTGTCGCTGTTTTCGATTCAAGAGCTGCCGACCGATTTCGGCCGCATCGAAATTGGTGCTCGTATCGAGCGTGAGCGGTCCAATCCGGAAGACGTATTCGGTTCTCGGGTTGAGGGCGTCACGCTGGCAAACGGTGAATTCCTGCCGTTGCCCGAGCAGCTGGATACGCGCAGCTTCACCCCGTTCAGCTTGTCTGCCGGTGCCATCTTTGATATCGGAACCGACTACCACCTGCGTACTACCATCACGCGTTCCGAGCGCGCGCCATCGGGCGAGCAGCTCTACGCCTTTGGACGTCACGCTGCCGCCGGCACCTTCGAGGTCGGCGATCCGGATCTGGGTAAGGAGGGGTATACCAACCTGGAAATTGGCCTCGATCGACACGTCGGCAACTTCCGTTTTGACGCCACGGTTTTCTACAACCGCGTCAGCGACTTCATCTTCCTGGCGTCGGAAGACGATGGCACCGGCAACCCGGTCTTTGTCAACGACATCGGTAACCGCAGCGGGGAAGGCGCGGCAGCCGGCTGTGAGCCGGGCGATGGTGGTTTGTGCCGCTTGCGCAACCAGTTCGTTGTCAATCAGCAGTCCAACGCCGAGTTTTACGGTGCTGAATTTGCCGCCGTGCTGGACCTGAACGGCGGCATGGCCCTGCGTCTGAATGGCGACCACGTGCGCGGCAAGCTGCGTGGCGGTGGCGGTAATCTGCCGCGCATTACGCCTACCCGCCTGGGCGTCGGCATGGACAGCCGCTTCGGTGATTTCGACCTCAGCGTCGATTACCAGCGTGTGTTCAAGCAGGACAATACAGCCATCGCTGAAAGTGAAACCGACGGCTTCAATCTGGTTGGCTTCGATCTGTTCTGGCGTCCGGCGTTGATGCAGGGTGGGGCGCTGTTCTTCCAGGGTCGCAACCTGCTCAATGAAGACGGGCGTCGTCACCAGAGTTTCTTCAAGGACGACGCGCCGATCATTGGTCGCGCTTTCACTACGGGTGTGCGCTATCAGTTCGGAGGCTGATCGGGAGGCCGTTCTCCCTTGATGGCTTCCTCTCCCTTGCCCGGCCAGTCTTTGGCCGGGCTTTTTTTACTCTCGAGAGTTACCGAAGTCTTCGCGTAACCAGTGACGCAGCCTGGCCATATCGGCTGTGTTGTCCAGACTTTCCGGACGCAAGTCGGGTGTCAGGCCAGGCCGCCAGCCACGCTCGGCAAATGGCGCCAGTAATTCCGGATCACCGCTGATCACGTGAACCGGCACCGCCGCGCTGGCGTCTCGTCCGGTGATGAGCGAGGCGGCCTGGTGGTCGCCCAGCACGATGATCAGCGAATCCGGGTCAAGGTGTTCCGGGATCCAGTCGAAGGTCACGGTCAGACTGTATTCGAGGCTTTCCAGATAGGCCGCTCGCAGCCGTGAGGGGTTGAACCAGAGCCGAAGGGGCGATTCGCCCTGGTCTTCCCAGCGACTGAATACCTGGCCTGAACCGATCACGTTCCAGTCATCAATGGGTTCGATGACCGGCACCCAAGGTGCGTGTGAGCTGATCAGGGCCACCATGGCAAACACCGGTGAGGCCTGCTTCGGCACCAGTCGGCGACTGAGCACGTCCAGGGTGTACTGGTCGGGCATTGTGACCCAGCCCAGCGCTGGGCCTTCATAGGCCATCTCATCGGCGGTGATGACTTGCTCGAAACCGAGTTGCCGGGCCTCCGGCCAGTCGAAGATGATCGCTGGTGAAACCACCATGGGAACATGACCGGTGGCCGCAAAGTCGTCAGCGAGGGTTGGCGGCGCATTCGCCAGCAGCTGGCGGTGCCAATGGTCATTGTCGATGTGCAGCCCACTCAGGCTGGTGGCATGCGCCAGCCAGGACTGGCCGCCGCGGATGGGCGCCTTCAGCCAGCCGGACACGCTGGCAAAGCCGGCGGCATCCAGTCGGCTTTCATGCCTGTCCAACAGCGCCTTCAGCCGCTCGCCATAGCGCGGCTGGTCGAGCGCGCTGATGCCATAAGATTCGACGAACACCAGGTACACGTTGCGTCCGGCCAAATCCGGAAGGGGTTGTGCCGCCATCGCGTCGCTGTCCATCGCCTTCAGCAAGTATGCCTGGCCCTCGACCGTCTGCCGGACCT